>NVSL01000043.1 GCA_002401215.1 Flavobacteriaceae bacterium
GTGGTTTACTGAAGATGAAAAATATTTTATTGTAGGTGACGAAGTTGATGAGTTAAATTTTGGAAACAATACCAGAACCTTAGTTTTTGACTTTTCTGATTTAGACAATCCTGTTTTACATACTACCTATTCTGGTCCATCAGCAGCAATTGATCACAACGGATATGTGAATGGCGATACTTATTATTTAGCAAATTATACTGCGGGAGTTCGTTTTATCGACATCTCTGATATTGCAAACGGCAACCTTTCTGAAGAAGGATATTTTGACACCTATGCTCCAGACAACTCAACAAGTTTCCACGGAGTTTGGAATGTATATCCCTATTTTGAATCTGGAAATATCATCATTAACGATATTGAAGGTGGATTATTTATCGTAAGAAAAAGCGGAACGTAAATTGAATCTATCCTGCAAGGTTTCCAAAACCTTGTAGGTATTATTAATTTGGAAGAAAAATGGCATTCTGTCCCGATAATTATCGGGGTTGTCGAAGAATCTCTTAAAAAAATCCTGAAAAAAAACAAAACCCAATGGGTAAAAAAATTCTACTCATACTGTTTCTTTCCTTTTTTATAAAAGGATGTAACAATAACGATGACCCTCCAAAACTTGTAAGTCCTCAAATAGATTTTGTCAAAACTTTTGGTGGAAGCTCTAACGAAACTGCACGTTCTGTCATCAAAACAACAGACGGAGGTTATGCTGTTTTGGGTTTTACTCAAAGTATGAATGGGGATATTACTGACAAGACAGATACCTCTTTTGACTATTGGCTTTTAAAGTTCGATGCCAATGACAACCTACAATGGTCAAAAACTTATGGAGGGTCTGATATTGATCAAGGTTCAAAAATAATTCAAACCTTAGATGGTGGTTTTGCTGTAATCGGAAGTGCATCGAGTAACGATGGAGACGTATCAACCAACGAAGGGTTCAATGATTTGTGGTTGCTAAAATTAGATGTTTCAGGAAACATCTCTTGGGAAAAATCTTATGGGTTTCCTGGGAATGATCTCGGGTTTTCTATTATCCAAACTTTAAATGGTGATTTTTTTGTAAGTGGAGTTTTAGATGTTTCTGGTTCTGGTGGCGATGGAAATGACAGGAGTTTACATGCCGGTGGAGATTATTGGGGGCTAAAACTAGACAACAACGGAACCAAAATTTGGCGACGTTATTTTGGAGGTTCCTTTACCGATTCAGCTTTTGATGTGGTAGCAACAGATGATGACGGTTTTATCCTTATTGGTTCTTCCGATAGCGGTGATGTTGATATTACCAACAATAAAGGAGGTTATGATTTTTGGATTGTAAAAATTGATGGTAACGGGAATATGGTCTGGGAAAAATCTTTTGGAGGCTCTCAAATTGATGAGGCAAGAAGCATCACAAAAACAAATGATGGCAATTATTTAATTGTAGGCGATAGTAGAAGCAACGACCAAGATATATCTAACTCTAAAGGAGCTGCAGATATGTGGTTGATTAAAATTTCGGATGCTGGAATGTTGATTTGGGAAAAATCTTTTGGAGGTTCTAGCTTCGATGTGGCGCGTAATATCTCTCCAACTGCTGATGGCGGATTTTTACTTTCGGGAAGCTCTCGGAGTCAAGATGGAGATGTAGAAATCAACAAAGGTCAAAATGATGTTTGGTTGGTAAAGGTTAATAATTCTGGTAATTTAGAATGGCAAATAACTTTAGGCGGAACAAAAATAGACTTTGCATATAGCGCGGTAGAATTGAATAATGGCAAAATAATAGTAGCAGGAGAAAGCAATAGTGACGATGGAGACATCTTAGAAAACAACGGTTTTACAGATATATTAATCTCAAAAATAATTTTAGAATGAAAAATATAAAACTCTTTTTAGTCGCAATAATTCTTATCACAATGTCTAGTTGCAACAATGATAATCCCCCAGCAACAAGTGGCGGTATCCGCTTTGATTTTACACATAATTGGGATGGTGATAACCTAACTGCTGATGATTTCGGAATCATCCAGTTTACAAATGCAGAYGGAATTCCGATGAGTATTAGTAAATTACGTTACTTAATTTCTAATATTACACTTCATAAACCCGATGGTTCTACCCTGCCAATTGATGGGTATTTATTGGTCGATTTATCAACACAAGCTACTTTTGCTTTTGTCTCTAACATTCCGTTTGACACCTACACTTCTATTTCTTTTACCTTCGGATTTGATGAAGCTGACAATATTGATGGTTTCTATGCCGACCTAAATTCTGCTTCATGGAATTGGCCAGAAGCCTTAGGTGGCGGCTATCATTTTATGCAACTTGAAGGGAAATATTTAGAAGCAACAATAGAAAACCCGTATGCCTATCACATGGGGACCGCGAAATTGGCTCCGGGAGTTTTCGAAGCAAATCATTTCGAAGTTTTTATCAACGGATTTACACATTCATCTGATGCTACTGTAGAAATAAAAATGAATGTAGCTGAGTGGTTTAAAAACCCTTACACTTGGGATTTAAGCACTTACAATATCGATTTAATGTCTAATTATGATGCGCAAATATTGATGAATGAAAATGGTGATTCAGTATTTAGCTTAGGAGAAGTAAATTAGATTGATGGTAAAATTTTGGCTGAAAATAATAGTGATTGGTTTTTTATTCTCCTCTTGTGGCGAAAATGAAATCGTTTTTCCTGGTGATGGAGAGTACCAACCAATTCCACTACCGTTGGAAATTCCACCTTTATTTGCTGATAAAATACTAGACCCTGTTATTCCTTTCGATAATCCACAAACAGTAGAAGGAGTTGCCTTGGGTAGAAAATTATTTTATGACCCAATCCTTTCTGGTGATGGGTCGCAGTCTTGCTCTAATTGTCATTCTCCTGAAAATGCGTTTACTGATTCCAATCGATTTTCAGAAGGAATTGATGGAATTGTAGGTACAAGAAACTCAATGCCAATTTTTAATTTAGCATGGAATTACGACGAGAATTTCTTTTGGGGCGGTCGCTCATTTGCCTTAGAAGGTCAAGCTTTAGAACCGGTAAAAAATCCGATAGAAATGCACAATACTTGGGTGAGTGCTATGGCGAGTTTGCAAAGTAGTTCAGAATATCCAACATTATTTAATCAAGCATTTGGCACCTCAACTATTGACTCAATTTTGGTTACCAAAGCAATCGCTCAATTTGAACGTACGTTGATTTCTGGAAGCTCAAGATTCGATCAACATTTATTAGGTACGCTTACACTAACTCCACAAGAATTAAATGGATTCGATATTTTTATGGATGAAACCAAAGGCGATTGTTTTCACTGCCACGGAAACGCCAACAATCCATTATGGACAGACAATATTTTTCACAATAATGGATTGGATGCTGTGATAACCGATGTCGGTTTGGGAGCTGTAACTGGTAATCCTGCTGACAACGGAAAATTTAAATCGCCCTCTTTAAGAAACCTCCAATTCACCGCGCCTTATATGCACGATGGTCGGTTTGCAACCTTAGAAGAAGTTATTAATCACTATTCTGAAGGATTACAAAACTCACCAACAATTGACCCTTTGATGAAAGCTATTGCGCGCGGAGGTGTTCATATTACCGATTCAGAAAAAGCAGCTTTAAAAGCTTTTTTACTATCTCTTTCTGATACTGAATTCATCAACAATCCAGATTTTCAAAATCCTGATTAATTATTTAGATTTCAAAAACACAATTCTAACTGACAATAAAAATCGCAGTTGTAAAAATCAATAAAAATAAGAGTATTGCAACTTTCCAAAAAGGGTGTGCTTTTCTTAAATCCATAAAGAAAAAAGAAACTCCGATAAATTTAATTACTGCCAATCCTAACAAAGCGACAACGGCATGTTTCATTTCTAGTTCTGAAGTGAGCGCAGATATAATTGTCAATATAATTAAAACTGCCAATGTAATATTTAGTTTTTTCATCTCTAAAACAGTAAATAAATTATAGGAAACAGCAACAACCAAATCAAATCACACATGTGCCAAAAAGCGGCACTAGCCTCAACATCTTCTAAGCTTGTCGTCGATTTTTTTTTATTAATACCAACATGAACAGAAATCAAAATCACCAAACCTACGATGACATGAATCACATGAAAAAGTGTTAGCAACCAATAAAAAGTAAAAAATGTATWGWRYCYRAWTGTRWRWMMCRKYYMAATTTTAWKWKAMYAWYCRAAWSAWWNNAGCATYAWAWWKWWYWSRYCWYMWAAMAKRKWMWAYKWTARAWATAAARAAKAWWWKWTTATTTTATTCTCTTTTAAAAACTTTACCGATACCGCCATAAAATATCCGCTTACAATTAAAAATATGGTGTTGATTGTACCTAGAGTGCTATTTAATTGTAGCCGTGAAGTATGGAAGATTTCAGGTTCTTGCGTGCTATAATATGCCATGGCAACCAATGCCATCCCAAAAGTAATCAACTCTAAAAAAATGATAATCCACAATAAAATACCACCCGGTGGATAGTAAATGTTTTTATGMWMWWWWRCWWCWMMTYWCWYASKTMAWAMWMMWSTTMMMKWYWRWRATYRTYAWWWYTATKRWWMWKKTSARKRYCKWKCWCGATACAATTCTTTTTTGATACTCTCAAAAGAATCACTCGAACTGACGTATTGTTAATCCCAATCTAACAAACGTTTTTGACCTTCTAGCTTTTGAATATCAGTTATATCCTGACTCATTTCAATCACACCTCTGTAGGTCTTATCATTGTCACGAATCGCAAAATAACGGATATGAATTACGCGTCCTTTAAAGTTAAACCAGAATTCCGCAACGTCTTTTGTACCTGCTTTAAACTCGTCAACAATACGCAACACCATCCCCACACTTTTTGGTGGGTGACAGAATTTTACTTCCCTACCAATAATTCCTTTTGACCTTGCAAATACACGATCATCTCCACGATTGTAAAAAATTACTTTGTCATTTTCATCTACATACGTAATATCAATCGGTAAAAATCGCAGCAATAAATTTACTTGCTCTGGAGTCATATAACCTTCGTCATAATGAAACGTATTGTCGGTAGAAAAAGACAATTCACACTCTGTAAAATCTTCACTTGGATGCACATAAGCTTCTTCTTTTATAGGATATGGTTTTGGTTTTTCTTTCAACATCCAGCCTATTTCTTCATCGCCAATATAAAATTCTTCCCAATCTTCTTTGGTTAATAAATCGAGTGCATTGGGAAATAAACGCACATCTTCGATTCTTAAAAGACGTTTAATACCCTCAATTAAATAAGGGAGATTCTCAGTTATTCTTGCTAAATTTTTCTCTTCATTATAGGTATTCAAATATTTTATTTGATCTCTTAAATTGTCATGAAAAGACCACATTCCTTGACTTGGCCCTTCCCAACCATGTTTTTCTAAATAAGGAAATAACTGATTTTCTTTTCTTTTGAAGCGCTTTTCAATGGTGGCTAATTCATTAAAAATATTGTAATACTTTTGAAAATCATCCTTCGGATCAACATTTTCTAATTGAAACAAAAGGCCATTGATATAATCGCTTTCGTTGTAATATACTTTTACGGGATGCCCTTCGGGCAAATTTTCTGATAATGATATAAACTCTTCCACTTTTTTATGGTTTTATTTTGGGGTTTCTATTTTGACCTCTCGACTGCGCTCGAGGGGACACACAATATTAATCTACACTTTGGTCAGGTCGAGCGAAGTCGAGACCTCATATTCTTTAACTTTGATGTTTAATTTTTTCATACAACTTTACCAACGATTGTAATAATTCAACCGGAGTTGTTAATATTTGATAATGATTTTGCCCAAACATCTGTGGCAAATAATATTTTGCATTCGCCTCAATTGCCAAGGCATACGAATTTATTTGACGCTCATTCAACTCCCTCAAGGCTTGCTTTACATCGTTAATTCCATACTTGCCTTCGTACTTATCATAGTCATTTGGTTTGCCGTCAGAAATCAAAATTACCCATTTATTTTTGGTTGACCTCTTGTCTAATAAAGCTCCCGAATGCCGTAATGCTGCTCCGATTCTAGTATATCCATTTGGTTCAACTGCACCTACTTTATATTTTGCACGGTTCCAATCTTCGTCAAAACCTTTTACTGTTAAATAGCTAGAATGATTTCTAGTTTTGGAATAAAAACAGTTGATAGAAAAGTCAATATTAAACTCATCTAGTATTTCGCCAAATAATATAGACACTTGCTTTTCAACTTCAATCACTTTGTTTCCTGCTGCATAACCATCACTCGATAAACTCACATCGAGCAATAATAAAATGGATAAATCCTTTTCCTTTTTACGTTTTGATAAGTATATTTTTTCTGATGGTGTATGTCCAGAATGTACATCTACATACAAATCAGTAAGTGCATCTAAATCAAATTCATCGCCACAAGTTTGCCTTCTTTGTTGTTGAAATTTGTTGTTTACCGTACTCAACATTTTACGTAATCCAATTAAAGTTGAATTGTTTTTACTGATGGTTTTTTTGTAATACGGAACATCCGTTTCTAAAATTGGTTTTGGATATACTTTGCAAAAATCTTCTTTATAAGTGCGTTTTTTATAATCCCACTCGTCATAAGTAATATGATAATCTGTTGCTTTTGCCTCAACACTTTCGGCAATAGTAGTGTTCTCAACAAAATCTGCTTGATACACCGAATGTGCTGTATCATCTACTCGTACGGTGAATTTCATATTCAAATCTTCGAGGGCATTCTCATGGTCTGCCAACTCATCTTCGCCATCCATATCGCGCCAATTACCTCCAAACTCCTCAGCAGTTTCTACCTTTTCAAATTGATGCTGCAACACTGCATCTTCCAATTGTTTTTGATCAATCTGTACGGATTTTATTTCTTCAACTGCCTTTGCTTTTAAAATAGTTTTGATTTCTTCTTTGTTAGCAGTCTTTACTCTATCAGTAAAGTTTTTTAATGTTTTTGCTGATGACTCTTCGGGTGAATTCTGCATCCATTTTCCATAGATAAAAGAATATTCAGGCGCTTCTTTTTCGGTAAATTTATTTTTATAATGTGCTATAAATCTGTCATAATATTCTTGTGTTATTGGAAACTGCTGAAACAAATTTTTTAATACTTCGTTTGAATTTTCTTGTGCAATTTCTCTTGATTCTGTCGTGGTATGTTCTTCTGAATCTTCCCAATTAAATCCACCATTTTTTTGAATGGATAAATACAAAACTCTAAACAAGTAAAAAGAAATATTCTCTTCTGGTGAATCGAACTCAGCGAATTTTGTAGGTAAAAAAAAGTTGTTATTTTTATAGCCACCCTCTCTTTCGGCATCAAAAATTTCGATTGCTTTTCCGGTAACAGCTCTTGCAAAAATGGTGAGTCGTGGTTTAATGTCGTGTAACTTTACCGCATGCGCAACATCCTCCTCTTTCGCCTTTTTCCTTCTTTTAAAGTAATTGGCAAACTTGGTAAAAATATATGCATCTGGTTCAAATTCGAACATAAAATTAGGCTTTTGTTGTTGGTTTTGTTGCTAACAACTAGCAACGAATCACCACAAACTGATCAAATCATCAAATCACATAAATCGGTTAAGGCATCAACAACCTCAATATCATCAGTAAGTGGTTCTACCACCGCAACTTTTACTGATAATCTTTTTGGCAGTCCACTTTTTATCAGCTTTGCAGCGTCTACTAATAATCGTGTTGATACCGTTTCTGTCAATCCTAACTCGGTTAAGTTTCTGATTTTGGTGGCGATGTTTACTAACTTTTTGGCGATGTCTTTATCAATCTCAGTTTCGTTTATCAAGATTTCTGTTTCAATCTTCGCTTCAGGATAATCAAAAGAAATCGCTACAAATCGCTGACGTGTTGATGGTTTTAATTCTTTAAACCCTCGTTGATAACCTGGGTTAAAAGAGGCAACTAATAAAAAATCTTCATGTGCTTTGACAGTTACACCAAGTTTATCAATAAACAACTCTCTACGGTGATCGGTCAAAGAATGAATTGCCACAATCACATCAGGTCTTGCCTCTGCAATCTCATCCAAATAAATAATGGCACCTTCTTTTACTGCGGTTGTCAAAGGTCCATCTAGCCAAATAGTTTCTGCTCCTTTAATAATATATCTGCCTATTAAATCGGTAGAAGAGGTCTCTTCATGACATGCAATAGTAATTAGTTTTTTATCCAATCTATACGCCATAAATTCAATAAATCTGGATTTACCAGTTCCTGTTGGTCCCTTTAATAAAAAGGGGAGTTTATTTTTATATGTGTGCTCAAAAACATCTATTTCCTTACCAACCGTATGATAATAAGGTGCTACTATTTCTTCCTTCATTTTATCCATCTGTTGTTTTTTTGTTGTGTTCATCATCAATATTCTACATAAAAAGAAGGTCTAAGAAGCAATCCTAAGAGATAAAAGTCGTGTTCTAAAAGAACAATATGGAAGACATTTATCGCCTATGGGAAAACCTTGCTTATTAGACCTTCATACTAACCTAACCGTTTATTAGTTTACTTCTAAAGCTTCATCAGTTGGCCTACCATGTTTGTAGAAATCAATCATATAAAGGATGATTCCTATGGTGAAAAAAGTAGCACAAATTATTAATATTATAAAATGAACTTCCACCATTTTTTGGACTTCCATAAAGTCCATTTTCATGATACGTTCTAGATATACTTGTGCAACTCCTGCAACTCCAAAGGCAATTGTCATTCCTATCATTCCAATATTTGAGAACCAAAAGGCCATTCTTCCTCTTGAGCTATCGTACAATTTTCTACCGGTCATATTTGGTAAACTATAACTAATTATTGCTAAAACAATCATAGCATAAGCACCCCAAAATGCCAAGTGCGCATGCATTGCTGTAACCAATGTACCATGTGTGTATAAATTTGTTTGTGGCAATGTATGTGCAAACCCTAACAATCCTGCACCAACAAATGATACAATTGCCGCACCTAATGTCCAGTACAATGCTAATTTATTTGGATGTTTTTTCTCGCCTTTACGATACATATTTACAGCGAATAATGCCATTGCTAAAAATGCTAGTGGCTCTAATGCAGAGAAGATTCCACCAACAAGTAACCATATTTTATTTACTCCAATGTAATAGTAGTGGTGACCTGTTCCTAAAACTCCCGATAAGAAAGTTAGACCTACAATTACGTATAACCATTTTTCTATTACCTCTCTGTCTACACCCGTTAATTTAATTAATAGGAATGATAAAATACCTCCCATAATTAATTCCCAAACGCCTTCTACCCAAAGATGAACAACCCACCATCTAAAGAAAGAATCTGTTACTTGACTGTCGAATGGTAACATCCCAGGTAAATACAATAAAGCTGCGAAAAACAGCCCCATAGTAAGCACTAACGCTGTTGTTGTTCTACGTTTTCCTTTGAATAATGTTGTTAAAATGATTCCTAAAAAGAGCAAAACATTTGCTACTACTAAATAATCCAATCCTCTAGGAATTTCTAAAAACTTACGACCTTCCCAAATGTTAAAGTGAAAGCCAATAATTGCTGCAACACCAACCAATGCTAAACTGATTAATTGAACATAGGCCAATTTTACACTTACCAATTCAATTTGTGCTTCTTCTGGAATAATATAATATGCTGCCCCCATAAAACCAGATAGTAACCAAACTACCAATAAATTTAGGTGAACTGCTTTTGCTGTGTTAAACGGAATAAATTCATGCAAGCCATCGAATCCTGCATGTGCAAATCCCATTATAAAACCATATATAATTTGTAAGCCGAACAATACCATTGAAAGGGCAAAAAACCAATACGCTACTTTTTGTGATTTATATTTCATGTGTATATTTTTAATTTAGTTAAATTATAGATCTTCATCTTCATCCAGAGACAACGGAGATCTTGTTCTGTCAACTCCAACAACTTCGCCAAATCCGTTTAAATCAATTTCTCCAATCCATTCAAAAAATGCAACCATGTCAGAAGCTTCTTCTTCAGTCATTCCATAAGCCACCATTTGTCTTCCATTAGGTTGCCAAGGAACGGGTGATTTTAAAACGGCTTTGATATAACCAGCACCTCTGCGGTCTATCACTTTTGTTAATTCCGGAGCGTAGTAACCGCCCTCGCCTAAGAGTGTATGGCATCCCATACAGTTGTTAGAATCCCAAAGATTCTTTCCGCGTACAACAGCTTCAGTGATGTTTTCACTGTTGGTTTGATCGACATCTTTTGATAGAGAAAAAATGGTTAATCCTATAAATGCTAGAAATGTAACCAATGTWCCTMYAAGAAAGAATGCCCTTGCTTGTTTTTTAGATAACATGTTTTAATTATTTTAATTAGTTAGTAAATATAACAAATTATATTTTTATTATATAAAAGACCTTTTAGTCTTTTATGCAAATTACGCTGATTTATTTTATATGAAAGATGATAATTGTCATGTTTTTGAATTTTGGAGACAGATGAAATATTTGCGTCTTTGCGAACAACGTGAACCAATCTCATAATGATCGTGAATAACAATTTTGATTAGGTTTTGTTTTCTTAATACACGCGAAATTTAACTCTAATATTAAGTTTATTTTACATAATGACGATTATCAGTAAATCTTATTAATCTTCTATTAAAAAGGGTTTTTCAAGAGAAAAAAATTAAACTACCCCGAGGCAAGCCTCGAGGAATTCTTTTGATTAAAATCAGTCACCAAATAAAGTTACAAAAATCTCGATACAACCAAAACGAATTTGCTCATGGCACAATACCCAATACTTTTTTAAAAGAAACTTTAGACAAACTAAATTTATCGGGTAGCATCTTGTTTCCCGCTGAAGGTAAAGGAAGAAATGCTGTATATGCCACCAAAAAAGGATTGCAAGTTTCAGCTTTTGACATCAGTGATATTGGCAAAAACAAAGCACAAACATTAGCCAACTCAGAAAATGTAATGATTGATTATCAAGTTGGTGCGTTGGATAATCTCAATTATAAAAACAATAGTTTTGATGCAGTGGTTTTGGTGTATGCGCATTTTCCTGCCAATCAACACAAATAAATCCATCAAAAATTAGGAGTCTTGGTAAAACCAAATGGATATATAATCCTAACCGGATTYAGCAAAAATAATTTTCAATTACGTCAAGAAAACCCCCGACATTGGTGGCCGCCCTCGAAATATTGATATGTTATTTACAACCGACATGATAAAATATGATTTTAATGACTTTGAAATTATTGAACTAAAAGAAATTGAAGAAGAATTGAAAGAAGGAGAACTCCATAATGGATTGGTAAGTATGATTCGATTTGTAGGGAGAWAAAAGGAGTAAATTATTATTGCAGATAATTTCATAAATATACAACGCTATCAGTTCGAGAATCGAGTTTTTTTAAAAATGACGAAAATCCTTCCTGCAAGGTTTCCAAAACCTTGTAGGTATTGATAGAATTTATACCTACAAGGCCCCAAGACCTTGTAGGAGAATTAGCAGTTCAACAATTACGTTAATGATAGTATTTTTTATGAGGCATGATTAAAATAGCCTGAGGAAAATTTATTTCGGCATATCGAGAACAATTTATAAGGAATACATTCTTATTTTTATAAAAATAATTACACCATTAAACCCTATGAACCTTAATTACGATTACATCATTATTGGCAGCGGATTTGGAGGCTCGGTAAGTGCACTTCGCCTTTCAGAAAAAGGGTATAAAGTTTTGGTGATTGAAAAAGGAAAATGGTACACCGCAAAAGACTTTGCCAAAACAAATTGGAATCTACCCAAGTGGTTATGGATTCCAACGCTACGTTTTTTTGGAATTATGAAACTGACAATTTTCAAACATCTTGCGGTCTTATCTGGTGTTGGAGTTGGCGGCGGATCTTTGGTTTATGCAAATACGTTACCCATTCCTAAATCTAATTTTTATACTTCTGGGAGCTGGAAAAATCTAAATGATTGGGAGACTGATTTGAAACCACATTATCAAACTGCTCTCAAAATGTTGGGAGCAACAAAAAGTCCAAAACTTTTTCATGGTGATACTGAATTAAAACAACTCGCCAAAGAAATGAATATCGAAAATCAGTTCGAAATGCCTGAAGTTGCTGTTTATTTTGGGGAGCAAAACAAAACTGTAAACGATCCTTATTTTGATGGAAAGGGTCCAAATAGAACGGGATGTACTTTTTGTGGTGCTTGTATGACAGGTTGCAAACACAATGCAAAAAACACATTAGACAAGAATTATTTACACCTAGCACAACAACAGGGCGCAAAAATTATTGCCGAAAATGAAGTCTATGATGTGACTCCGATAAATTCTAAAGATGGAACTGATGGCTACCGAATCTTCACAAAATCGAGCACGCAATTTTTTAAATCTAAAAAAGAGTTCACTACAAAAGGAGTTGTTTTTTCTGGTGGAGTGATAGGTACTATCAAACTTTTATTAAGAATAAAATCAAAATCGCTCCCTCTTTTATCTGATAAATTGGGGGATGATATCAGATCTAACAATGAAACTTTGGTGAGTGTTTCTAAACTTGATAGTAAAAAAGACGTGTCAAAAGGCATCGCAATTGGGAGTTTATTACACACTGATGAAAACAGTCATTTAGAAATTGTGCGTTACGGTGAAGGTTCAAACTTTTGGAAATTATTGCATTTCCCTTATGCAACTGGTAAGAATGTTTTTGTCAGAATAATAAAAATTATTGGATCTTTTATAAAATCACCCATTCAATATTTTAAGATTTACTTTGTAAATTCTTGGTCAAAAAATACAGTCGTTTTGTTATTTATGCAGACGATTGACAGCACACTAAAATTCAAAATCAATCGTTTTGGAAAGATGAGTTCGTCAATCAGCTCGGGTAAAAAACCAAGTCCATTTATTCCTGAATCAATTGCACTCACTAAAAAATACAGCGAAATTACCAACGGAAAAGCAACTTCTTTAGGGTTAGAATCTTTGGCTGGAATTCCGTCAACAGCTCACATTTTAGGTGGTGCTGTTATGGGAAGTGATGCATCCACTGGAGTCATCAATAAAAACAACGAAGTCTTTGGTTACAAAAACATGTTGGTGGTTGATGGGTCTATGATTTCGGCAAATCCAGGTGTGAATCCATCATTGACAATTACTGCAATTGCGGAGCGATGTATGGGTCAGATTAAAGCCCTTTAACCTCGAAATTATTATTCATACGATGACTTCGAGTCATCGTATGAATAATAATTTATCAATAATCCGTAAAATTAACATCAAATCAAACTAGTAAGTTCATCAAAATCTAGCCCACCATAATTTCCAGAACTCATCAATAACAACGCAGTATTATTTAAGTTTTGAGAAAATAAGTACTCCCTAAATTCCTGCGGATTGGTATAAACAATCAAATCATCCCGCTTAAAAGAATCTTTTATTTGTTGCGCCGAAACTGCTTCTAACTTTTTAATTTCTACCGCATGAGGCGAATAAAATACCACCGCTTTATCTGCAGAATCTAAGGCTCCGACATATTCTTTCAAAAATTCCGGATTCAAACTACTATAGGTATGCAACTCTAAACATGCCAAAACCGTTCGCTCTTTATACTGGTTTTTAACAGCATCAGTCGTCGCTTTTACTTTTGATGGTGAGTGTGCAAAATCCTTAAAAATAACAGTTGAATCATTTTGAGCAATTTTCTCTAAGCGTTTACTCGCTCCTTTAAAAGAAGCGATTGCCTCATAAAAATCTGCTTCATCAACACCAATATGTTGGCAAATCCATTTGGCACCAGCCATATTTTGAAGGTTGTGCGCTCCGAAAAATTCTAAGGGTAATTTACCATCAGGAGTGTCTAAAAAAGTAGTGCCATTTTCTATGGTATAATCGGGAGTATGATAGGCATATTTTTTTATTGGAGCATCACTTTCTTCTACAATTTTCTTTACCTCAGCATCTTCTTCATTGTACACCATGATACCTCCATTGATCAAAGAATCAACAAATAATTTAAACTGTTCTACATAATTTTCGAAAGTTGGAAACACATTGATATGATCCCAAGCAATACCGCTTATCAATGCAATATTAGGTTTGTATAAATGAAATTTTGGACGTCTATCTATGGGAGATGACAAATATTCATCGCCTTCTAAAATCATAAATTCATTTTCTTTTGTTAGATGCACCATCGTGTCAAATCCTTCTAACTGAGCGCCTACCATGTAATCCACTTCCTTATCATGATAATGCAACACATGTAAAATCATCGAGGTAATCGTCGTTTTACCATGCGACCCACCGATGACAACTCTGGTTTTAAATTTTGACTGWTCGTACAAAAATTCAGGGTACGAAAATAGTTCAATTCCCAATTCTTGGGCTTTTAATAACTCCGGATTATCGGCTTTTGCGTGCATCCCCAAAATAACAGCATCGAGGTTTTTCGTGATTTTTTCTGGAAACCATCCCATCTCATTTGGCAACAATCCAAAACGATCTAACCGAGATTTTGAAGGCTCAAAAATAGCATCGTCACTCCCGGTAATTTGTTCTCCTTTCTTATGCAAAGCGATGGCGAGATTGTGCATTGCAGAACCACCAATGGCAATAAAATGTATGTTCATTTAACTGAATTTTAATTATCTCAAAAGTAAGTAATCTATTTAAAAAAAGAATTTATCTTTATTGAAAATAATGAGTATTGAATAAGATTAAATTCAGCTTCCTTTTTTGTTTTATTTCACTGTTGATTTTCTCGCAGCAAGATCCGCAGTACACGCAATATATGTACAATATGAGTGTGATAAACCCTGCATATACCACGAGTGATRTTGGTACTTTAAACATCGGATTATTACACAGAAATCAATGGTTTGGGGTTGTTGGAGCACCAAAAACCAGTAATTTATTTTTGCATACTCCAATCAATAATAAGATTGAAGTTGGATTTTCTTTTACCAATGATAATGTTGGAGACGTTGTAAAAGAGAATAATTTTTATGCTGATTTTGCCTACAAATTAAACTTTAAAAACAACCATACTTTATCCTTCGGAATTAAAACTGGAGTCACTTTATTTGATGTTGATTTTACAGGATTTGAATTGGAGGACCCAAGTGATTTCGGATTTGCATTTCAAAATATCCACAAGAATTTTTTTAATATCGGAACAGGAATTTATTACAATACCGACAATTATTATGTGGGATTATCTGTTCCTAATTTACTAAAATCAAAACATTTGGATGCAACAAATGGACAATATCAAGGGGTAGAAGAATCGCATTGGTTTTTAACAGGAGGTTATGTTTTTGAGCTCAATAAACAATTCAAATTAAAACCTTCTTTTATGGTAAAAGCGGTAAAAGGTGCACCTATTTCTTTAGATATTACTGCCAATGTTTTGTATCTAGAAAAAGTAGAACTTGGTGTTGCTTACCGAATAGATGATGCCGTAAGTGGGTTGATAAACTTTAGAGTCACCCGAAATTTCAGGATTGGATATGCCTATGATTACACCACATCTAACCTTGGAAATTACAGCTCAGGATCGCACGAAATTTTATTGTTATTTGACATTCATCAAAAAAATGGGAAGTTAAAATCTCCACGATATTTTTAATAAACTGACTTCTCGATACATTTTTTTCGTACCTCAAAAAACACTCGAAGTGACGAAAAAATAATACTATTCCTAATTTAATAACACTCGTGTCGGCGTATCCGTACCATCAATTATAGATTGCGTTCCGATTGCAATTGCTCTAATCGTTTCAGTAATAGTGCCAACATCCAAACCTTCTGCCTCATCTGTTACTTTGTGATAATCTTTGTCAATATCAATTTGAGTTGTTGAAAAAGAATGTGCTGGAATACCTAATTTTGCCAAGGCTGCATTGTCTGATCTAAAAAATAATCGATATTTTGGATAGGGATCTGGGTACAATTTATACGCTGTTCCTTCTAAATTTTTCTGAATAATAGTTCCGAAATTCGAACGGTCAAAACCAGATAACCACGCAGTTTTTGGACCAAAACTACTTTCTTTCCCAATCATTTCAATATTGATTCCCGCAACAATATTTTCAGGATTTACAGTCGTGCCAAAATAGTTAGACCCGATGATTCCCATTTCTTCAGCAGTAAAGGCTACGAAAATAATTGATCGCTCATTATCATCCTTTTCTTTAAAGTATTTTGCCAAAGCTAACACCGCCGCAACACCAGATGCATCATCATTTGCTCCGTTATAAATAGAATCGCCTTTCTTTTTATTATTTATTCCTAAATGATCGTAATGTGCAGAAATAATTACGTATTCATCCTTTCTGCTTTTTCCCTCTAGAACTCCGATAACATTAAATAAGTCCAACCCTTTCGCTTTAAAATTTTGACGGTAAGAAGTGGCGTTATCAAAAAATTTCAATCCAATTTCTTTAAATTCACCCTCAATATATTGTGCTGCTTTTTCAATTCCGGGTGTTCCTGCTTTTCGCCCTTCCATGTCATCATCAGCTAAAGTATATAAATGTTTTTTGACTAATTCATCTGAAATATTTTGAGAGAATAATTGAAAAGAAATCAGTAAAAATAAAATTATTGCAATTGGAGTTTTCATTTATTTGGTTTTTTTGAGAAAGTCCAAAGATATAATTATTTTGTACTTTTGCTAAAAAATTTACAGATGGATTTAAACCTGATTCCAAAGATAAAACACACCGACGCTAACAACTTTTTTTTATTAGCAGGACCCTGCGCCATTGAGAGTGAAGACATGGCGATGCGAATTGCAGAAAAAGTAATTTCGATTACGGATGCGCTAAAAATTCCGTATATATTTAAGGGGAGTTTTAAAAAAGCAAACCGAAGTCGGATTGATAGTTTTACCGGAATTGGAGATGAAAAAGCCTTGAAAATTTTACGCAAAGTTTCTGAAACTTTCGACGTACCAACGGTTACCGACATCCACGAAGTATCAGATGCAATTAAAGCTGCGGAGTATGTAGATGTTTTACAAATACCTGCTTTCTTGGTGCGCCAAACTGATTTGGTGGTGGCTGCTGCAAAAACGGGTAAGGTGGTAAATCTGAAAAAAGGACAATTTATGAGTCCATCGGCGATGCAACATGCCGTACAAAAAGTAAAAGATAGCGGTAGCGAAAAAGCGTGGATTACCGATAGAGGTACCATGTTTGGATACCAAGATATGATTGTTGATTTTAGAGGGATTCCAGAAATGCGCGCCTATGCCCCTGTAGTTTTAGACGTAACACATTCCTTGCAACAACCCAATCAAAGTAGTGGAGTTACCGGTGGACGCCCTGATATGATTGAAACAATTGCACGTGCCGGAATTGTAAATAATGTAGATGGTTTGTTTATCGAAACTCATTTTGATCCTGCAAATGCAAAAAGTGATGGTGCCAATATGTTAGACTTAGCACATCTCGAAAACTTGTTAAGTAACTTGGTTGCGATTCGTAAAGTGGTGAATGGGTTGGGATAGGTTTTTATCCGTCATTGCGAACGAAGTGTGGCAATCTGTTTGTATTATATGTTAAAGAGGGTTTCAATCTATTTTCAATATTGAGATTACTTCGTCCTTCGTCCTCGCAATGACAATCAAGGATTCCAAGCGCGCTTGCTTTTATTGATATTTTCTGAGGCTTGCAACAACATTTCTACAAATCGCAACTCATCAAAATCTTCTAAACTTTTTACTTGTAATGACCTAACTTGTTTCCGGTTGTTATCATCTTTTAATTCGGGGAACGGCGTTTCTAAAAAAATTCCTTGTACAAAAGCAACATCTAAAAAATCAGTTCCTTTTAAAACATTTAAATACAACATTGGTTTTTTATCAATATTAAAAAAGGGAATATTGTAGCTATACTTCTCCTCTACTTCTGGCAAGTTTTTTTTAATCACACTCCTTATATATAACATCAAAGATTGATAGGGTTCTTTTTGATTGAGGATGTGTTGCTCGATTGGATTCATAAAACAAATTTAAAGTTTTATTTGCGTGAATGAAATAATTATTATTACTTTGTATTTCAAAGTACTTTTATTATGAGTGAAGAAAATTATTTAAAAGACATATCAGAAATTAAAAATATGATGAACAAATCATCACGTTTTATTTCTTTGAGCGGAATGTCTGGAGTATTGGCAGGAATTTATGCTCTTATTGGAGCTTTTGTTGCATCTAAAATGATTCGTGAATATTCTAGTATTGAATATATCAACGAAAAAAGTCAAATGATTAGAGGAAATTTTAATCTGATTGACCTCGAAATTAATTTAATCCTTGTTGCGATAACAGTAATTTCTTTATCAATTATTACAGGAATTGTATTATCTAGAAATAAAGCTAAAAAGAATGGTGATAATATATGGAACAAAACTTCGAAAAGATTGCTATTCAATTTTTTGATTCCATTGATTACAGGTGGTATTCTATGTTTGGTTTTACTTAACAATAATATTATCGGTCTAATTGCTCCTTTTACCTTAATTTTTTATGGCCTCGCTTGCGTTAATGCCAGTAAATATACTATTGGAGATATTCAATATCTTGGAATCACAAATATTATATTAGGTTTAGTTGCAACGCAATATATTGGTTACGGTTTGTATTTTTGGGCTTTTGGGTTTGGCATCCTTCACATACTGTATGGAACCGTGATGTACTTTAAATATGATAAGAATTAAATTTTGAAAAATATTTTACAAAATATAAACARAGCTTTTGATCATAGAGTACGACTGGGGATTATGTCTGCACTCATTGTAAATGAATCAATTGATTTTAGCACCCTAAAAGAGTTGTTGGGCGTTACTGATGGCAATCTTGCGAGTCATTTAAAATCTTTAGAAAAAGAAACATATATCTCTATTGAGAAACAATTTATTGGTCGTAAACCAAATACAAAATACAGTTTAACCAAATTGGGGAAACTAGAATTTACAAAGCATATTAATGCTCTTGAAAAATTAATAAAGAAACAGTAACTATTTTTTTAACTAATTACTTTGTATTTCAAAGTACTTTTAAA
>NVSL01000044.1 GCA_002401215.1 Flavobacteriaceae bacterium
TGCGTTGGCCTTCGCCATGGAGTGTTGGCTTCCCTGGGTGGCATTTGGAATGTACGGTAATGAGTACAAAATATTTAGGTGATAATTTTGATATTCATGGTGGTGGAATGGATTTAAAATTCCCACATCACGAATGTGAGATTGCGCAGTCAAAAGCATGCAATCATACCAATCCTGTTAATTATTGGATGCACACAAATATGTTGACTTTGAACGGTCAGAAGATGTCAAAATCTACAGGGAATAGTATTTTACCGGGAGAAATTTTATCAGGAGATAACGATAAATTAAACAAACCGTTTAGTGCGAGTGTGGTTCGGTTTTTCTGTATGCAAGCGCATTATAGAAGTATCCTTGATTTTTCTAGTGATGCTTTGGAAGCTTCAGAAAAAGGATATCAAAAATTGATGACTGCGGTTGATGAAATTGAGAATTTAAAAACTTCTGAATCATCATCAATAAATATTGAAGCGTGGAAACAGCAATGTTACGATGCGATGAACGACGATTTTAATACTCCTATATTAATAGCGCATTTGTTTGAGGGCGTGAAATTCATCAATCAAATAAAGGAAGAAAATGAAACTATTATTGCTACTGATTTAGCATTGTTGAAAACTACAATGTATACCTTTATATATAAGGTGCTTGGATTGGAAAATAATTCTACTGCAGAAAACGGAGGAGAAAACAAATTAAGTGGTGTTGTTGAAATGCTGATTAAAATGCGTAGAAATGCACGAGATAATAAAGATTGGGCGCTGTCTGATAAANTTCGTGATGAACTTTTAGCTTTGGGAATCCAATTAAAAGATGGTAAAGACGGAACAACTTTTTCGGTAAACTAATGCTAGACATCCTTAAAAAAATATTGGCATTTCCATTTATCTTATTGGTGCGATTTTATCAAGTAGCAATATCGCCATATACTCCGGCGAGTTGTAGATACAATCCGACTTGCTCGTACTATACGGTGGAGGCTTTAAAAAAGCATGGGCTTTTTTATGGGGGGTGGTTGTCAATAAAAAGAATTTTTAGTTGTCATCCGTGGAGTGAGGGAGGGTATGATCCGGTGCCGGAATCTAAATCCCAAAAATTAAATTCCAAATCTCAAATAAAAAAATAAAATACCAAATAAGAAAACTCAATATTCAATCTTTCAATTTTTGAATCATTCAATATTAAAATCATTTAATCAAACTATATTTACAAAAAAAAATAAAATCACATGTTACAGCTTGCCATCGATTGGAATCCATCACCAGAAATTTTTAAAATAGGAGCAATATCAATTCGTTATTATGGGTTGATGTTTGTGATTGCCTTTTTGTTGGGGATCCAAATCATGAAAAAAATATACAAAAGTGAAGGAGTAAACGTTGAGTATGTCGACTCCTTATTTATGTATACCGTAATCGCTACATTATTAGGAGCGCGCTTGGGAGATGNTTTTTTTTATAGCTGGGATTATTATCAAAATAATTTAGCGGAAATTTTACTACCAATTGCAAAAGACCCAAATGGTTCTATATTCGGATTTATCACTGGTTATAAATTTGTTGGTTTTGCGGGATTAGCATCCCACGGTGCAGCTATCGGAATTGTAATCGCCATGATTTTATATCGTAGAAAATACAACTACAAAAGTTTACTTTGGATTTTAGATCGTATCGTAATTACAGTTGCATCAGGAGCTGTATTTGTACGATTGGGGAATTTAATGAATTCTGAGATTGTTGGTAAAGTTACCAATTCAGATTTTGGGTTTCGTTTTATCAGAAATGATATTGGTAAAAGAGAGGCGATGAATATTACAGGTTCTAAAACTTATGAGCGTGCTTATGAGTTGATTGAAACAAGTGCACAGTATAAACATGTGTTGGCGGACATCCCATTGAGGTATCCAACACAACTTTTCGAATCTTTAGGATATGTTTGTGTCTTCTTGGTATTGTGGTTTGTGTATTGGAAGACGGATAAAAAGAATAAACCAGGATTTTTATTCGGAATTTTCATGATTTTATTATGGTCTGTCAGATTCATAATAGAGTTCTTTAAAGAGGCGCAAGTAGAAGGAAGAGAAGATTTAATGATTGGCTTAAATACAGGGCAATTACTTAGTATTCCGATGGTTGTAATTGGGTTTTATTTTGTGTTAAGAAAAACCCAATAAAAAACATTTTTCGTAATATTTTAAATATCCGTTAAGTATGCTTCATTTATAGAGGATAAATTCATATTTTTTTTGTGATTAAATTAGTATTTTAGGTAAAAAAGAATACATTTGCTAGATTAACTAATTTAATAACAAGATAATTATGAAATTAAAAATTTACTTTTTAACTACGTTGTTTTTTGTTTCTTTATCAGCTTTGGCACAATCGTACCAAGTGAGCGGTAAAGTTATAGACGGCGACAATGAACCCCTTCCGGCAGTTACTATTGTTGTAAAGGGCACAACTAATGGAGCATCTTCAGACTTTGATGGAAACTATTCTATGCAAGTTAATCAAGGTGATGTGTTGGTTTTTTCTTTTGTTGGTTTTGACGACCAAGAAGTTGTAATGGATGGATCTGCAACAGTAAATGTTACAATGGCTTCAGGTGTAGAGCTTGATGAAGTTGTAATTGTAGGTACAAGAAACAAGAATAGAACAGCAATTGACACTCCAGTTCCTGTTGATGTAATTGATATTACAGAATTACTTGCTTCTAGTCCGCAGGTTAACTTAAATCAAATTTTGAATTACGTTGCACCTTCTTTTTCATCTAACACACAAACTATTTCTGATGGTACAGACCATATCGATCCAGCTTCTTTAAGAGGTTTAGGACCAGATCAAGTTTTAGTATTGATTAATGGAAAAAGAAGACACACAAGTTCTTTGGTAAATGTAAATGGTACATTTGGTAGAGGATCTGTAGGTACAGATTTAAATGCAATTCCTACTGCTGCTATTGCACGTGTAGAAGTTCTTAGAGATGGTGCATCTGCACAATACGGTTCTGATGCTATTGCTGGTGTAATTAACATTGTATTAWAAAGAAATACAGGAGAGCTTACTGCATCTGTTWYRRMTRGMGYTAAMTYYKYTAAAAATGCAAACAACCTTAAAGGTGGTGTTGATGGAGAAACTGTCAATATCGGTGTAAACTACGGAGTCGCTTTAGGCGAAAGAGGTGGTTTTATTAATTTTACAGGTGATGTTGATTTAAGAGAGCCAACAAGTAGAATGGGAAGTTTTACCGGAATGATTTTTAACGGATTTAACGCTATTCAAAGAGTTGCTGCTGCAAGTGGTGTATATCCAGAAACAATGTCATATGAGCAAATTAAATTTTTTGCACAAAATGTAGATCATTTTTCTACGCAACTTAAACTAGCAATTAACAATACTACATCACAAGATCAAATTGTTGATTTATTATCTAATAATGGTAGCCCAATTGATTTTACAGAGGCAGAATTAACCTCAAGAGGTCAAGTAAGGTCAGACTATAACATGAGAGTTGGTCAAGCTAAATTAAGATCTGGACGCTTTTTTGCAAACATGTCTTTACCTTTAGATGATAATGGAACTRAATTTTACTCTTTTGCAGGTATGAGTTACCGAAAAGGTAATGCTGCAGGTTTCTACAGATTGCCACAACAATCAAGATCTTTTTCTTCAGTAAACCTGAATGGATTCTTACCTAATATTAACTCTGACATTAAAGATAAGTCTTTTTCTGCAGGGATTAAAGGACAGATTAACGATTGGGATGTTGACTTTAGTAACACTTGGGGACAAAATGCTTTTAACTTTACAGTTTCTGAATCATTCAATGCTTCACAAGGTTTAGCATCTGCTACAAGTTTTGATTCTGGTGGATTTGCTTTTACTCAAAACACCACAAACTTAGATATTTCAAAATTCTATGAGGATACTTTTGAAGGTTTAAACGTAGCATTTGGTGGAGAGTATAGATATGAAAACTATAGTATTGTTGCAGGTGAAGAAGCATCTTATACAAAATATAACCAAACACCAGACTTTTTTGGAAGATCTTATCCAGGAGGCGCACAAGTATTTCCAGGGTTTAGACCAGAAAATGAGAAAAACGAAAGTAGAAATTCTGTTGCTGGATATTTAGATGTTGAAGCTGATATTACAGAAAGATTTTTATTAAGTGTTGCTTTACGTTATGAGAATTATAGTGACTTTGGATCTACATTTAATTACAAAGTAGCTACAAGATTTAAAGTAACAGATAACTTTAATTTACGTGGTGCATTTAGTACTGGTTTTAGAGCTCCATCTTTACACCAAATTTATTACAACTCAACTTCAACAATATTTAATAATGCTGGTGTGCCTGAAGAAGTAGGTACTTTTTCAAATGATAGTAGAGTTGCAAAAGAATTGGGAATCCCTCAATTAAAGCAAGAAGAATCTGCAAGTGCAAGTGTAGGTTTTACATTAAACTTACCAGAGTCTAATATTAAGATTTCTGTAGATGGTTACTTTATTGCAATTGAAGATCGAGTTACTTTAACTGATACTTTTGTTGCAACAACACCAGAATTAGAAGAAGCTTTTGCAAGAGCTGGAGCAACAAGAGCTGCGTTTTTTGCAAATGCAATTGATACAGAATCTAAAGGTATTGATATTGTAATTAGTCATAAAGCAACTGGAGACAAAGTTTCTATTAGAAATGATTTGGCTGCAACTTTTTCACAAACAAGACAAGTTGATGATATTCACGCATCTCAAAAATTAGTTGATGGAGGTCAGTTAGATAGATATTTTAGTGAAACTTCAAGAATATTTTTAGAAGAAGCAGTGCCAAGAGCAAAAGTGAACTTATCACATATGCTTACATTTGATAAATTCAATGTATTCTTAAGAAACGTTTATTTTGGTGAAGTAACAAGTACTACAACGCAAGTTTTTGCACCAAGAATTGTTACAGATTTATCTGTAGGATATAATTTTACTGAGAGCTTAGTAGCTACAGTTGGAGCAAATAACTTATTTGATGTGTATCCAGATGAAGTATTGCCAGGAAACACAAGTAGTGGACGTTTTGTTTACTCTCGTAGAGCACAACAATTTGGAGCAAATGGTAGATTCCTTTTTGCTAGATTGTCATTTAACTTAAACTAAAAAACTAAACTATTAATTATGAAAAAAATAAAATTTATACCGTTAATTCTTATTGCAATTGCGTTGATTACAACGTCATGTGCAATTGATGATGACGATGCTTTAGTACCAGCAAATATCACTACAAAAACAGTTTCTTTTGCTGATGCTGAGATTTTTGTACCATCAAGTGCTACACCTTTTGATTTAAGTGTATTTGTTGACCAAGCGTTTGGTACAAGTGCATTGGTTGAGTATACTATGAACGGTGCCGCAGATGGAACAACAATTAGATTTGGAAATACTGTTGGTAACATTCCAGTTGATGTTTCAGAAAATGGTTCAGTAATTTATGTAACCTTAACAAATGTATCTGTTTTAAATAAACCAGATACTGTTGATGCTGTAATTGCTGCTGATAATAAAACAGTTAAAATTATTGTTTTAGATACACCAGCTACAAATCCGAGTGCATTACAAGTTGTTTTGAGTTGGGATAATGGAGCTTCTGATGATTTAGATTTATACATTACTGTAGATCCACCATCAAACCCAGCAGCAAATTGGTTGGAAAGAAGTTGGACAGTAACACCAATTGAAATGGTTTCTTTTGATACTTTTAATAGTGATGGAACTTACAATGTTTTAGTTGACGATACATACAATTTTTCACCATCAAGTGATCAAGTAGGTATTTATTTAGCAGTGGTACATACAGATGGTACAATTGAGTATTTTAGTGATACTATTACTGGAGGTTCAGGATTTTATTATTTTGTTCAGATAGAAAAAGTTGGTAATGCATTCACTTTAAACCAAGTCCCTGCAACTCCTATATAATAATTCTAAAAAAATAACAAATGAAAACAATAAATAATTATAAATATATAGTATTACTTGCTGTAGTTGCTCTTTTTGCTTCTTGTAGYGARGATGATGRYGYAGCWGTAGCWSMAGCAWCAAMMAATATACAGGTTGTTGTAGAGGCTTTTGTTAGTTCTCAAATCGAGATTACTGGTCAAAATGGAACAAATAATGCAAATATCGAATTAGGGTTTAAGTTAACGGAGTATTCAACTACCTATAGAGGGTCTGATGTAATCATTACTTATGATGGTAATGAGTACGTTATTCCTGCTGGTGAAAACGAAGTGATAGTTGGTTTTACAAATGTTGAGTTTGAACTAAGTCCTCCAGGTGGAAATATTCCTTATGATGGTATTACAATGACATCTCAAATTGACTTTGCAGCAAATTTTGAAGTGGATGTAGCAAATAGACCAGATGAATTGGTGGTATTGAAAAGAGGAGTTATTGATGTTAGTGCAACTGTGTATAATCAATTGCCACAAACCAATCCAAATGCTGTAGAATTATTATTAGATTGGCAAAACCCATCAGCAGATATCGATTTATATTTTGCTTTAGGAGATGCTAACGGTAACTATTTAGGTTGGTATTATAGAAGTTGGACTGCAAGTAGATATGAAAACATTTCTTTGCCAATTGATAATACATTTGATGATACATCTGTGATTGCACCTGATAATTATTATGTTAATATAAATACAGATTACTCGTTTACTGATGTAATGGATTACAAACTATTTATTGCATATCCTGACGGAAGTTTAGAAATTATTGACGGGACTACAGTTTCTGGTCAAGCTAATAACCTAAATATCTTAACTACAAAAACAACGGATCCAGATACTGGAGATGCAATTTTTGAATTTACAGCACTGTAATTAGTTATTATAAATTAATACTTAAAACGCCCGCATTTGCGGGCGTTTTTTTTATTCCTCAATTTTATTGAAAGCCTTNCTTTCTATGGTAAGAATATTCAAAACTCTAATAATTTCATTGTCATTGTAGAGTTTAAAAATCCCTTTAAATTCGCAAAAAGTTAAAAATTGATGTATTTTATCCTCCGGTATTTTTAGTTTTTTGATAAAATATTCTTTTCCAAAATCGGCGATGATTCTTTCAGGAGTACTTTTCTTTAGACGTAATTCTCTTCTTAGTTCATTTTTTTTGTCTCTAAAGCCGATACCGATACTAGCTCCAACACCATTCATACTTATCGGGTCAACATCATTCACATAAGATGCCTCTCTATTAAAAAGTTCTGTGTTTTTACTTGGTAGTTTTGCAATCCGCATCATCTCTCTAATAAAATCAAAAGCCTTCGAAATAGAATCTTGATTAACACTCTTTGCGTCAGTAAATAATAATCCTGTTAGGGTGTGATTTTTCACTTCTACTGTATTCAAATAATTAGTTGCAACCTCTAAATAGAAAATTGAAAATGATTGCTGTATCATTTTTTTACTGATGACAATTTGCCTCGATGTATATTCAATATGCGAAATGAAAAGCGTGTCATTTAACTTTACAGTAATACTAAACTCACCATGAGCATTACTACTCGTACCTCTTTTAGAAGTCATATTATAAATATGAACATCAGCAATCGGAGTTTCAAAATTTAAAATTCTACCATTAAKTTCTCCCTGATAATTTTGAGAAATAGACGTAAATATCCACAAAAAAAGAAAAGTTACAGTTAGTTGTAGTTTCATTAATTCAAAGAAAGGACTCTATCTATTAATTTAGTACTAAAGCCATTGTAAACTTTTGTTAAAATGGAATTTTACCTATTTTTACTTAAATTTATTACTCATGAAAAAAATGCTGATTGCAAGTACGTCAACCGTTCATGGTAAAGCGTATTTAGAATATATGTTGCCTGAGTTGTCAAGCTTTTTTGATGGAATCTCAGATTTGCTTTTTGTGCCTTATGCAAGACCTGGAGGAATCTCTTATGACAGATATACTGCTATCGCTCAAAAAGGATTTGACTCTTTAAACATAAAAGTAAAAGGGATTCATGAATTTGACAATCCTATCGAGGCTGTTAAAAATTCAGGAGGTATTTTTGTTGGAGGAGGCAATACTTTCGAGCTTGTTTCGCAATTATATACATATGGTTTAATGGATGTAATTAAGCAAGCCGTAGAAAGCGGAACTCCATATTTTGGCACARGTGCAGGGAGTAATATTACGGGTGTTTCTATGAAAACCACCAATGATATGCCCATCGTTTATCCGCCAAGTTTTAATACTTTAGGCTTGATTAATTTCAACTTGAATCCACATTATTTAGATCCGGATCCTACTTCTAAGCACATGGGAGAAACTCGTGAAACTCGGATAAAAGAGTTTCATCAATATAATGTGACACCCGTTTTAGGATTGCGAGAAGGAAGTTGGTTAGAGGTTATGGGCGAGCAAATTATTTTGAAAGGCGACTTGCCTGCACGTTTATTTTTAAAGAATAAAGCACCAAAAGAACTCCCAATAAATAGTGATTTAAGTTACTTATAATTGTAAAAGTAAAAACCGTTCAACAGATTTTGAATCAACACTTTGTTTAACTTTTTTAGAAAGTAAATGATAAGATTTAGAGATTTTTTCTGTATCAATTTCTTCTCTTTTTGATAAGTCATTTAAAATCATTGCTGATAAAAAAGAGTCAGGATGAAGGTTTACATACTCAAAATTAAAGGCGATATTTTCTTGCTCAATTTCTGCAATCTGACTTGAAATTTTTTTAAGAGCTTCGGCATCATTGTTCAATCTTGCACGTTGTAAATCAGGAAAAAGAGATTCGATTTTTGATGTAATTCGATTCGATTTATTCTGAAACGAAATCAACTCATCATTTATTAGAGAGCCTTTAAGTGTCGATTTTCTTAAATCAGTTTTATCAATAATTATTTCGATACTATCATTTTCTACAATAAATAATTTAGCTCCTTTGATGTCTTTTAAAGTTATAATGTAGCGTTCTGTAAAATCTATTTTCCCATCAAAATAAGCGGAGTTATTTTTGACTAAAGAGGAATCAACCTTTAATAATTTAGGAGTGAGTTTGTATAGAAAAATAGATTTACCTTCAAAATCATCAACATAAATATTTATGAAATAGTGAGAATTAGCAACAGGAATTACAAGGTGTTTATCACAAGAAAAAAAGAGCGTAATTAATAAAATTAAAACAATATCTTTAAGCGTTACAAACACTTTAGTAGTTAATGTATTCAGTCACTTCCAAACCATATCCGGTAATTCCAACACGTTTGCTTGTGTGTTTTGCATTCGATAAAACTCGTATTTTAGACACTCCCAAATCCAATAAAATTTGAGCGCCAATACCATAATCTTTTTTGTCCATCACTTTTGGTTTCGATACATCTACTTCTTTTAATTTAGACAAGTGATTTAAGAAATTTGCAGGTTGATTCTCTTGATTGATAAAAACAATTACACCCGCTTCTTCTTTGTCGAATAAATTAAAAATACGTTCAAATTTCTCATCAGAATTTTGAGTTAAAAATCCTAAGGCATTGTTTATTAAAGTAGAATTAACTTTCRCCAAAATATTATCTTCTGGTTTCCAAGTCCCTTTAGTTAAGGCGATATGAATTTGATTGTTGTTTGTTTGTTTGTACGCTCTCAGTCTAAAATCTCCGAAGCGAGTAGTGGTATTAAAATCTTCAATTTTTTCGATTAATGAATCGTGTTTCATTCTATAAGCAACCAAATCTTCAATCGAAATTAGTTTTAGATCAAATTGTTTAGCAACTTCGAAAAGTTGTGGTAAGCGTGCCATTGAGCCATCTTTATTTAAGATTTCAACTAAGATTCCTGCAGGTTTAAACCCAGCTAAACGTGCTAAATCTACCGCAGCTTCTGTATGACCGGTTCTTCTTAATACACCTCCATTTTTAGCTCTAAGCGGAAAAATATGTCCAGGTTTTCCTAAGTCAAAACCTTTGGTTTCGTCATTTACCAAAGCTTTAATTGTTTTTGCTCTATCATGAACAGAAATCCCTGTGGTACAACCGTGTCCAATCAAATCAACAGAAACTGTAAACTGCGTATGATGCATCACCGTATTGTTTTGCACCATCATTTCAAGATCCAATTCTTTTCTTCTGTCCTCGGTTATCGGAGCACAAATTAATCCTCTACCATTGGTAGCCATAAAATTAATCATCTCTGGCGTCACCATTTCCGAAGCAGCAATAAAGTCACCTTCATTTTCTCTATTCTSWTCAWYWWSARCAATTACAACTTCTCCTTTTTTGATGGCTGCAATTGCTTCTTCTATCGTGTTCAATTGAACTTTCTCTGTCGTGGATTTCATTACTTTATGAATTCTTTTTTGTGCGTTTAAATTTTTCTTTTACAGTATCAAAAAATAATTTGAGACTAAATATTCCTTTATCTTTTGCTGCTCTACGTGTAACTAAAATACCAAATGGCAATAAAACTAAGGTCGATAACCAGCCTCCTAAAGCAGTGGATATGACACTTTCTTCTGCCATGTTTTTACCTGTAGAGCTAATGATATTATAGACCACAAAAATAACAATTGCTAAGACCATTGGCAAACCGAAGCCTCCTTTTCTAATAATAGAACCTAATGGGGCACCAATAAAAAATAAGACCAAACACGCTAGTGAAAAAGCCAAACGCTTGTGGTATTCATAGTCATACAAGTTTAAAAGCTTTCGTTTTAATTTAAAACTCTCGGTAGTACGCTGCATATTATTGAGTTCCCTTTCTATATTTCTGACGGCATTGTCTAAAACTACAGACTTGTTTTTTACTTCAAAATTTTCTAAAATATTTTGCTTTAAATTGTTATTTACCAATGAGTCAACAAATGGTTTTAACCGAACCGCCCCGATAGCAATGATGAAATTTTTGTTTTTATCTTCTAAATAATTATCATAAGTGATTTTTGTAGAGTCAGAAAATTGCACCAATTGTTTTAGACTTAACATTTCGTGATGTGTATCAAAATTATCTTTTTCTAAATCAGAATTGTTAAAAGAAGAAACATCGATATTGATAGCGTAGGTATCAAAAGTAGCTTTTGAAAAAGGCATTTTTATACGCTTCGATTTTTTATCACGCTTGGTACTATGCTCTTCATAATAGTTACCGTTAGTCAAAATAAAGGTCATGTATTTACTGTCTTCTTCTGTTACAATTTCTCCTTTTTCTGCTGTAATAATTTTTGTTTTACCAACGTTTGATTTTAAATCTGATATTTTAACATTCTTAAGAAGATTCATTTCCTCTCCATACTTTTCATCAAACTTAATTATATATCCGGGAATATCAGTGTTAAAAGTGCCAGGAATTAACGCCAAAGCAGGTTGCTTCTTTTTGATATTTATAAACATATTTTTCTGTTTCAACGTTGCATGCGGATACACATAATTGAGAAACATAAAATCAACAGCACTTAAAAAAAGTGTTAGAATAACCAAGGGTAAAATAAATCGTTTTAAAGAAATACCTGCGGATTTTATTGCAGCCATTTCATAATTTTCGGCAAAACTACCAACTGCCATAATTGATGAAAGTAAGATACCAATGGGCATTGCAAACGGCACAACGGTTAACGCGAGGTAGCCTACAAACTTTAAAATAAAGCCCATGTCAACACCTTTTCCAGAGATTTCTTCAAACCCACCCCAAAGTGCCACCATTACCAATACAAAAAGAATGATGAAAAATGTTGCAAAAAAGGGCTTTAAAAAGCTCTTGATAATATAGATGTCGAGTTTTTTCAATCTAGCTTATTTTGGTTCGCTGATGTAGTAATCTTTATCCTCAAATGATTTACGATCAAAGGTGAAAAGAGCGTCAGAAAGCGTTTGATTTGTGATAAACTTATTGATGGTATAAGTTGTCACCGTGCCGTCTTTACCAGTTTCAATAACTTTAGTAATTTGTTTTGTTTTTTTGTTGATAGCAACTAAAACATTACTCAATTCAGATTCTTTGTCTGTCGGAGTCAGTTTTACAAACTGTATTTTTTTTCCTTTTACTTTTTGAACGATGTCCATTTCATAGGTAAATCCTTTTTCATAAAAGGTAAACATTTTAGAGGGAGTTAAGGTTGTATCATCTTCAGAGTTGGGTTGTTTTATCACTACTTCTTCATCTTCGTGCACAACCATATAANTTTTATCGCCATCAAAAAATTGCTCAACACCCAAATAATTAAAATGGTATAAATCTCCTTTCAAAGTGGCGTCACCATTGTTTGCTTGATGAATATTTGCTTCGGTATTGTCAATTTTATGCTCAAATTCTATATAGATATTGTCATAAGATTTTACTTTTTCAGCGACTTGGTCTAACAWCTTTTTTGCATTTTGACTAAATCCAAAAGTTGAGATTGTTACAAATAATAGGAATAAATATTTTTTCATTTTTTTAATTTCTTTCGTTTTCTAATAATTGATTTAATGCTATTTCATCAGGTACCAAAACTTGTCTTGCTTTGCTTCCTTCAAAAGGACCCACAATTCCTGCAGCTTCTAATTGGTCAATAATTCTACCTGCTCTGTTGTATCCTAATTTTAATTTTCKTTGYAAYAAWGAKGCWGACCCTTGTTGGGCAATTATGATGACCAAGGCAGCATCTCTAAAGAGTGAGTCTCGATCGTTGATGTCAACATCAAGATTTACACCACTTTCTTCACCAGAATATTCTGGTAGCAGATATGCCTCAGGATAAGCTCTTTGCGACCCAATAAAATCTGTAATTTTTTCAATTTCTGGTGTGTCAACAAAAGCACATTGTACTCTTACTAATTCATTTCCACTTGTAAAAAGCATATCACCTCTACCAATTAGTTGGTCGGCGCCACCGCTGTCTAAAATAGTTCTAGAATCAATTTTTGAGGTAACTCTAAAAGCCAATCGCGCAGGGAAATTCGCTTTGATAATTCCCGTTATCACATTTACTGACGGACGTTGTGTTGCCACAATCAAATGAATACCAATTGCCCGTGCCAATTGGGCTAAACGCGCAATAGGAGTTTCTATTTCTTTACCAGCAGTCATAATTAAATCAGCAAATTCATCAATCACCAAAACAATATATGGCAAGAATTTATGTCCGTTTTCTGGATTTAATTTTCGCGCTTTAAACTTGGTGTTGTACTCTTTAATATTTCTGACCATCGCCAATTTTAGCAAATCGTAACGGTCATCCATTTCAATACAAAGGGAATTTAAGGTATTCACAACTTTGGTAGTATCTGTAATAATTGCTTCTTCAGAATCTGGYAATTTTGCCAAATAATGACGTTCAATTTTATTGAATAAAGTCAATTCTACTTTCTTAGGGTCTACCAAAACAAACTTAACTTCGGCAGGATGTTTCTTGTAAAGTAAGGATGCAAGTACCACATTTAGTCCAACAGATTTTCCTTGACCCGTTGCACCCGCCATTAATAAGTGAGGCATTTTTGCCAAGTCAACCACAAAACTTTCGTTAGAAATTGTCTTCCCAAAAGCAATTGGTAATTCCATTTCAGATTTTTGAAACTTGCTCGATGCAATCATCGATTTCATAGAAACCATCGTTGCGTTTTTGTTTGGAACCTCAATGCCTATAGTTCCTCTACCCGGAATTGGTGCAATAATTCGAATCCCTAAAGCCGATAATGACAAAGCAATATCGTCTTCTAAATTTTTAATTTTTGATATTCTGATTCCCGCATCCGGAACAATTTCATACAAGGTAACCGTTGGCCCAACTGTAGCTTTTATTTTTGCAATTCCTATTTTGTAATTGTTCAAAGTYTGAACAATTTTGTTTTTATTAGCCTCTAACTCTTCTTGATCAACAGCGATACTTTCGTTGAATTCTCGCAATAAATTAAGCGTTGGAAATTTGTAACTCCCCAGTTCTAATTTTGGGTCGAACTCTCCAAAATCTTTCAGCAATCTATCAGATAAATTTTCTGATTCTGTTTTTTCTTCAATAATTTTTTCTACAGCAATTTCTACTCCTTCAGAATCGCCTTCAGTTTTTGTAACCTCAATTTCTTCTTTCTTCTCAATTTCTAAAAGTAAATCTGCTTCCTTTTTTTCATCTTCTTCTTTTTTACCAAGGTGGTTTTTAATTGTTGGTTGTAAATCTTCAACTTCTAATTCAAATGCTGATTTGTCTTTCTTTTCAAAAGTAACATTCAACTCAGGAGCCTCTGGTAAAGGTTCCTGAGCAGGAATGTCATCTTCAATAACTTCCTTTTTCTTTGATTTAAAAAGACCTACCAAATGATAGAAAGTCAATTTAAAACGGATTGCTAAATAGGTGAGGAGTGTAAAAATTAAAACGAGCATGATGCCGACACGTCCTAAAAAGGGTTCGATATAATTGTTAAGTTCGTATCCTACAATTCCTGATAAGAGCGAGTTTCCGGTTGTAAAAAATCCGAAGAACATAGAAAACCATGTCATCCCAAGAACCCCCCAAAACCAAGTTTTTTTTAATTTAATTGGACTTACGTGGAATAGTAAATATACTCCGCTAAAGAAAAATAGAATAGGAAAAATGTAGGCTGCAACTCCGAAACCTCTGTACATAAAAAAATCACTAAAAATGTGACCGAATTTTCCCATTAGGTTTTTAACTGCGGCATCTTTATTTAAGAGTTCTGTTACTTCACTTTGATCAATTTTCCAATTAAACAAAAAGGAAGTAAAGGCAACGAATAAAAAAACGGCAAAGATTGTTAAGAACAAGCCAAAGATTGTTTGCGTTTGTTTGCTACTTAAAAAGTCTTTCGTTTTTTTTAAACGAGGTTCTTTTTTAGTATCTTTAATAGTTTTTTTCTTTCTTGCCATTCAGTGAGATCTTATTACAAAAATATAGAAATTAAAAAGGGAACTTGGGTTTTAACCAATAAATTTTGGAATATAGATTATCAAACCAATTATAACCGAAAATATTGCTGCAAGAAAAGAAATTCCCGCAGCAATATCTTTGATAAATCCAATTTTTTTGTGGTACTCTGGGTGAATAAAATCACATAAATATTCAACAGATGTGTTGGCAGCTTCACCAACAATAATCAATCCGATTGCCAAAGTTTGAAACATCCATTCGGTGGGCGTTAATCCAACCCAAAATCCGAAAGCAGTTAGAAGTAATCCAACACCAATCTGCGCAATTATTGCATGCTCAGTTGTTGCTAAAATCCATGCGCCTTTTGCAGCAAACTTTACACTTTTTATCCGACCTTTCAAAAAAGAGTCTTTTCCTAGCTTTTCCACAAATTATTTTAAAGCGTTTAAGGCTTTTTCATAATTTGGTTCTTCAATTGTTTCAGCAATTTGCTCTGTATAAAGTATTGTTCCATCTGTATCAGTAACAATAATTGACCTAGAATTTAATCCTTCAAGCGGACCGTTTGCAAAAGTTAATCCATTCGTTTTACCAAAGTCACCAGAATTAAAATCAGAAAGCATTACAACATTTTCAATGCCTTCAGCGCCACAAAATCGGCCTTGAGCAAATGGTAAATCTCTAGAGATACACAATACTTTTGTATTGTCTAATTCAGAAGCTGTTTTGTTAAAAGCCCTAACTGATGCTGCACAAGTACCTGTATCTATACTCGGAAAAATATTGAATATAATTTTATACCCACTAAAATCTGCGAGTGTTTTTTTTGATAAGTCTCCTGCTACTAATGAAAAGTCTTTCATTTTAGAACCAACTGCTGGTAAGTTTCCAACTGTTTGAAATTCGTTTCCTTTTAATGTTATTGTTGCCATGATATTTTGTTTAAAATCTATAATTTCAAAAGTAAGTTAAAAAAGAAAAAATCCCGAATAATTTCGAGAGTTTTTTAGCTGTTTTGTTAACAGATTTTATTGGTCTATAGATCCTAAAACACGTTTCATAAAACCATTTAAAGCTTCCTTTTTTGGAGTGCCATTTTTTATTTCGGCATGCACCTCTAAAGCGCCATACATGTTAGAAATTAACTCGCCAATGATGTCCAATTCCTCATCTTTTAAAGATGAAACTTCAGTTAAATCTTCAAGAACTTCTAATGTTTCGTTGATGTAGTCTTCATCGTTATTTTCGATAAAAGTTGTCAACTGTTTTATGATTGGTATTTTCATGATGAATGAATTGTTTTAAATTTAAATAGTGTGATAGCTGAAAAATAATGAGATTGCTTCTTCGCCTAAGCGAATCGCAAAGACGTTATATTTAAACTATTTCGTTTACCAATTCTTTTAAACCTTCGAATCTGTTGGTTTGAACTTGATTCAATTTTACACCATTTTCAAAAGTTGCAAAAGTTGGTAGATTATCAACCGTAGCTAATTTACGCGATTCAGGAAATTTCTCGGCATCTACCAAAACAAAAGCAATGCTCTCATTTTCTGATGCTAATTTCTTGAACTTAGGTTTCATAATTCTACAATTCCCACACCAAGATGCTGAAAATTGAACTACTACTTTCGGGTTGTCTTTTACAATTTGGGCTAAACTGTCATCTGTGATTTCTGTCAACATAACTATTTTTTTTAAATTTTAATTGAATGTCACTTCGAGAAATTCCGATTTTATTATTGGAATTGTATCGAGAAGTAGTGCTTTTAAAAACTGTTCTCGATACAATTTTTTCCTAAGGTCAAAAATCACTCGAACTGACGATTAAATTTAAAGCACCAAAATACAAAAATCAAATCCCAACTTGTTATTTGGGTTTTGTAATTTGGAGCTTATTCTTTTAGTGTTTTGCTAAATAATCAGCTGTACTTTTTCTATCTGCGGTCATTGCATCTTTACCTTCTTCCCAGTTTGCAGGACAAACTTCACCATTCGTTTGTACGTGTGTATAAGCGTCAATCAAGCGGATATACTCATTTACGTTTCTACCTAAAGGCATGTCATTTACACTTTCGTGAAATACTTTTCCGTCTTCGTCAATTAAATAAGTCGCTCTAAAAGTTACGTTAGATCCTACAATTTCTATAGAGTCATAATCTTCATTATATACCTCTTCTTCAATATCAAGAATCCCTAATACATTCGATAAATTCCGAGTTGTATCTGCAATTAATGGATAGGTTACACCTTCAATTCCACCATTATCTTTTGCAGTATTTAACCATGCAAAATGAACTTCGTTTGTATCACAAGACGCTCCGATTACTAAAGTATTTCTTTTTTCAAACTCACCTAAAGCTTCTTGAAAAGCGTGTAATTCTGTTGGACAAACAAAAGTAAAATCTTTTGGATACCAAAATAATAATACTTTTTTACTGTTATTTACTGCTTCTTCAAAAACGTTAATTCTTAAATCGTCCCCCATATCAGTAATTGCATCTACTGTAATGTTTGGAAATTTTTTACCTACTAATGACATATTTTTTATTTTTATGATTATTAATTCTACTGATGCAAATTTACGAATTTTACTCGTTTTGTGAATGGTAATTTATTCTTAAAATTTATTTCAAAATAGAGTTTATTTATACTTAAAGCATGGTGCTATACGATATGGTTATAATAGAAAGAAATCTATCGTCTTAATTTATAACTGATTTCAATACTATTCAGTAATGTTTTTTTGAATCTTTTAATAATTCAATCTTTCAATTACATATTGTACTTTTGCATTTCGAAATTTTACCAATTGATATTTAGCAATTACACATCAGAAATTAAAAAAAATTTACAGCTCGCAGCACCTGTTATGCTGGGGATGTTGGGGCATACCTTTGTCGGTTTTGTCGATAATATTATGGTGGGTCAATTGGGAACAGCAGAATTGGCAGCGGTGTCTTTAGGCAATAGTTTTGTTTTTATTGGGATGGCAATTGGGATTGGATTCTCAACTGCAATCACACCAATTATTGCCGAAGCCGATACCGAAAATGATGCTGTAAAAGCAAAGTCAACCTTTAAACACGGACTCTTTTTATGTACCGTTTTAGGGATTGGCTTGTTTTTGTTGATGCTCGTAGCAAAACCATTAATGCACTTAATGCAGCAACCACCCGAAGTGGTGGAATTGGCAATTCCGTATTTAGAATTGGTGGCATTTTCGTTATTCCCATTAGTAGTTTTTCAGGCATTCAAACAGTTTTCTGATGGTTTGTCGATGACTAGATTGCCAATGTACGCAACCCTTTTAGGTAATATGGTAAACGTATTTTTAAATTATGTGTTGATTTTTGGTAAGTTCGGATTCCCAGAATACGGAATTGTCGGAGCAGCTTACGGAACCTTAGTTTCGCGCTTTGTAATGCTCCTTTATTTATGGTGGTTATTACGCGGAAAAGAAAAATCAAAAGCATTGGTTTCTAACATTAAATTATTTGTGTTGGACAGTGTTGTCCTCAAAAAAATATTGAGTTTAGGATTTCCTAGTGCTATGCAAATGTTGTTCGAAGTCGGGATATTTACRGCCGCAATTTGGTTGAGTGGAACCTTGGGGAAAAATCCTCAGGCAGCAAATCAAATTGCGTTGAACTTATCTTCTATGACCTTTATGGTTGCCATGGGAATGAGCGTTACTGCCATGATACGCGTAGGAAATCAAAAAGGATTACGGAATTTTAAAGAGTTGCGACGCATCGCTTTTTCTATCTTTTTCTTGACTACAATTTTTGAAGTTGTGTTTGCAACCTTATTCTTATTATTCCATAAATCACTCCCGTTAATGTATGTCGATATGGATGATGTTACTAATTTTTCAGACAATTCCGAAGTGATATTATTAGCATCAAAATTACTGTTTGCTGCTGCAATTTTTCAAATTTCTGATGGATTGCAAGTCGTGGCATTAGGTGCTTTGAGAGGCTTACAAGATGTTTGGTTCCCTACCCTTTTAACATTTATATCCTATTGGGTAGTCGGTTTTCCTACGAGTTATTATTTAGGAAAAGCGGATGCTTTTGGAAGTTTCGGAATTTGGTT
>NVSL01000045.1 GCA_002401215.1 Flavobacteriaceae bacterium
TAATGAAATCACCACTTTATGATTTTCTTCGAACCACATTCCCGATGCAGATCCATAGTTATTTTTTATCGGCGTGCATTTTGTCGGCAATAAAGCCTGCTGACGATTGACTTTGGTAAAAGAATAGTTTGCTTTTTTAAATAAAGCTTCTATATGCTTTTCAATCTCTGAATTCATTTTCAACTCWKWATCWMMMYWSKYSRYSWAARWWTSWWTKGTAATATCGTCTTTTGTAGGACCTAATCCACCAGTTAGAATCACAATATCTGCATGCGATTGCGCTTCGGATAGTGCTTTTAAAATATGTTGTTTATCATCTTGTATTGAGGTGATTTGATAAACAGAGACTCCGATTTTATTCAGCTCCTCAGCAATCCATTTAGAATTGGTATCGATAATCTGTCCGATTAAAATTTCGTCTCCAATGGTGATGATTTCTGCGTTCATTTTTTAAATAGATTGTTAGAACAAAAGTAATTAATAATGAATGATTAAAAGTGAAGATTTAACAATCAATACAGAAGAATTAATAATGAAGAAGGAATAGTGAATAATTGTATATTTGGTTTGTCAAACTACATCAACATGAAAAACAAACTACCTTATATCTTACCACTTTTACTCTTTGCACTAATTTATTGGAATTCAAACAGAGAAATTCCTAAATCAGAAGAGCAATTAATACGCATCCCCTACCACAGTGAAACGGATCAAACAGCGCGCGAATATTTTGTATATCTACCAAAAGGGTACAAAGAGCAGAAAGACAAAAAATGGCCTATACTTCTTTTTCTACATGGCGATGGCGAACGTGGGAATGGTACTACAGAATTAGATTATGTAATGATTCATGGTCCTTTATACGAAGCTTGGATTCAGAAAAGAGACTTACCTTTTATTATGATTGTGCCACAAATGCACATGTTTGGGCGAGATAGTATTGCAAAATATATTGCTGCTAGAACGCCAAATGATATTCCTAAAAGACTAGAAAATGGCACTCCAGAAAGACCTGGTTATTTTTCGATATTCGGTGAAATGACGGGAGCAATTCCTTCTGACTCCATTCCAAATTGGATTACAACAGATGCAGGTTGGGACAGACAAGAGCAGGATTTATTGAATATGCTAGACAATACTTTGGCGAATTTCAATGCTGATAAAAATCGTGTATATCTAAGTGGACTTAGCTACGGTGGCTTTGGCACTTGGTATATGGGCAGCAAACACGCCGACAGATTTGCGGCAATCAACCCGATTGTTGGTTTTGGACACCCCGATTTAATGCAGGCAATTGTTGACGAACAACTCCCTGTTTGGGCTTTTGCCGGTGGACGTGATACCGCTGTTGAAACTCAATATTTCTTTACAGGCATGAACAAACTAGAGGAATTAGGTCATAAGGATATTCGATTTACCATTCATGAAGATATGGGACATGATGCTTGGAAACGCATTTATGGTGGACAAGATATTTATGATTGGTTTTTGCAATACAGTAAATAATAGCGATGCTACAACTACAAAAATTTGAGTCAAAAGAAGATATTGACCGCTTAATTTCTTGGGTAGATTCTGAGCGACTAAATATTATTTGGGCTTCTGATTCTTTTCGGTTTCCGCTGGATACGATTCAGTTAAACAAATACTTAGGCAACGCCGAAAAGAACAACATTCTGATTTTTAAAGTCGCGTATATTGATGATAATTCCGTTACTATTGTTGGTCATGCCGAGTTAGATGTTTTTGGAACAGATATAAAAATATCAAGATTATTGATTGATAAAAATCAACGAGGAAAAGGCTATGGTGAGCAAATGGTTAAGCTGCTTATAAAATATATCCAAGAAAATTTAGAATATAAAAGTATCTTTCTAACTGTTTTTACTTTCAACAAACCAGCCATAACCCTTTATGAAAAGCTTGGTTTTAAAACAGTTGAAATAGCTCTTGATTTTATGCGCTATGAAAATGAAATTTGGGACAGGCAAAAGATGATACTTCGATAAAAAAAGTATCTTTATCCTTTAAAACATTTCAAAAATGAAAAAATACATCCTCATCGCTATCATCATAATTTCACAAGCATGCACATCTCAAACCCCAGATAACAGAGGGTATCGAGTTAAAGTGGGCGACACTCCTCCGACCTTAGATTTTACCTTATTAGACGGAACCAAAATCACCAATAAAAATTTAAAAGGAAAAGTGGTGGTGTTGCAATTTACCGCTTCTTGGTGTAGCGTTTGCATCAAAGAAATGCCACATTTAGAAAAACAAGTTTGGCAGCGTTTTAAGGATGATGATTTTATTTTAATTGGAGTTGACTTAAAAGAAGACCGAGWWMRWRWAKRAMWWTKYWYCAAAAAAGTTGGAGTTACCTACCCTTTTACGATTGATGAAGATGGGGAATTATTCGAAGCTTTTACACTACCAAAATCAGGAGTAACCCGTAACATTGTTTTAAATAAAGAAGGCAAAATTATTATGCTAACCAGACTTTACGAAGAAAAAGAATTTGCCGAAATGGTGGAATTGATTGCGGCAGAGTTGAAGAAGTAGTATTCAGTTTTCAGTCACAGTATTCAGTTACACCTTACTTGTTGACTGCGAACTGCTACTAAATACTGTAAACTAATCTATTTAATCTTGACTCTAAAATTTTCATTACCTTCTAAAGTGCCTACTAAAACATCCTCTGGTTTTACGGCACCTACTCCTGCGGGAGTTCCGGTGAAAATTAAATCTCCTTTTTTAAGTGTGAAGAATTGTGACACATAGGCTATTAATTCGTCAATTTTCCAAAGCATTGAATTGGATTCTCCATCTTGTACCAATTCATCATTCTTAAATAATTGAAACTTTATATTCTCTAAATCAAATTGTTCTTTTGGATAAAACTCACCCACAACTGCGCTGCCATCAAAACCTTTTGCTTTTTCCCAAGGCAGTCCTTTTGCTTTTAATTTTGATTGCAATTCGCGATCGGTAAAATCAATTCCCAATCCGATTTCATCATAATATTTATGTGCGAATTTAGCGTCGATATGTTTACCCACTTTGTTAATTTTCACTAACAGCTCAACCTCATAATGAATCTCATTAGAAAAAGTCGGAATAAAAAACGGCATCTTTTTAGGCAAGATTGCCGAATCAGGTTTTAAAAAAACCACCGGTTCTGTTGGTCTTTCATTTGCCAACTCTTCGATATGTTTGGCGTAATTACGCCCTATGCAAATTATTTTCATGCTTGTCCTAACCTTCCCAAAGGGAAGGAATTTTTATTTACAAAGTTAAATTAAATGCCAATTTCACTCCTTGTATTATCATATTCGTACCGATAATTGCTATTATCAATCCCATTATTTTTCCGATTACAGAAATAACATTATTACCAACCAGTGTAACTATCTTCTCACTTACTAGAAAGAAAAAATAGGTTAATAAACACATTAAAGCAAAAACAACAATTACAATACTTATCCTTGTAACCTCTGGATTTGTTACAAAATTCATTGCTGTTACAATTGTTCCTGGTCCTGCAAGAATTGGTATAGCAAGAGGTGAAACGGCAATATTTTCATCAATAATAGGGTTTTGAAGATGCTTTACTGCTGATTTTTTAGACTGCAACATTTCAAAACCTACATAAAAAATCAAAATTCCACCTGTAATTTTAAACGCAGGAACTGTTATCCCAAATAATTCAAAAATAAATTTTCCCAAGACAACAAATGCCACAACAATAACAAAAGCAATTAATGTAGATTTTTTTGCTATTCTTTTTTGTGTGCTTTTGTCTGCACCATGAATCAAAGACAAAAATATCGGAACATTTGCAATAGGATTCATTATTGCAAAAAAACCTGTGAAAACTGATATAGCAAATGTCAGTAAATTTTCCATTTATAATTTTTCAATTTTATTATTATTTCTCTTTCGTTTTATTTCAACAACTACAAACCGCGACTGCAAACTGAATACTGTTTACTACTTTTAATTCAGATTACTTCAGCCGTTTCTCCTTCGCAATAACTAATTACTGACAACCAATAACCAGCAACTAACTTACGGCAACCATTTCTTTTCAAAATTCGGTTTGCGCTTTTCTAAAAAGGCATCTCTACCTTCTTTTGCCTCATCGGTCATGTATGCTAAACGCGTAGCCTCACCAGCAAAAACTTGTTGACCTACCATTCCGTCATCCGTTAAATTCATCGCGAATTTCAACATTTTAATTGATGTTGGAGACTTCCCTAAAATCTCTTGCGCCCATTCATAAGCAGTATTTTCTAATTCATCATGCGGAATCACAGCATTGACCATCCCCATATCAAAAGCTTCTTGAGCAGAATAATTTCGTCCTAAAAAGAAAATTTCACGTGCTTTTTTCTGTCCTACCATTTTTGCTAAATATGCAGATCCATATCCACCATCAAAACTAGTAACATCGGCATCGGTCTGTTTAAAAATTGCGTGTTCTTTACTCGCTAAAGTCATATCACACACCACATGCAGACTGTGACCACCACCAACTGCCCATCCCGGAACAACAGCAATCACAGCTTTTGGCATAAATCGAATCATGCGCTGAACTTCTAAAATATTTAAGCGATGTTGACCATCTTTTCCAACATATCCTTTATTACCTCTTGCTTTTTGATCACCTCCACTACAAAAAGAGTAGACACCATCTTTTGATGATGGCCCTTCTGCAGAAAGTAGTACAACTCCTATGGATGTATCTTCTTGCGCATCATAAAAAGCCTCGATTAATTCGGATGTCGTATTAGGCCTAAAAGCATTCCGAACATCAGGTCTGTTAAATGCGATTCTGGCAACGCCATTGCATTTTTTGTATGTAATATCTTCAAATTCTTTGACCGTTTTCCAATTAATCGTCTCCATAAAGTTTCTTTTAATGATTGGTAAAAATAAGTCATTTTAATAATTTAAGAAACAATTATTTTAAAACTTAAAAACAATAGTCTGACTTCAAAACCGTTGCAATATTAATTTAAATCTGTATTTTTGAAATAACTAATCAACCCAAATTAACATGAAAAAATTGAGCATCCTATTTACATTGTTTATTTCTGTAGCAATGTTTGGCCAAAATACATTTACCACCACCATCAACTCTTATGAATTGGGTGGCGAAAGAGAAATTAGAATATACATTCCGCCATCTTATGAATTAGATTCGGCGCGCGTATATCCGCTAGCCGTTATTTTAGATGCTGAATTTTTATTTGATGTGTATGTTGGTAATTCCATATTATTCGCTCAAAAAGAAAAAGCTCCTGAACAAATTATTGTCGGAATTAATCAAGATAATAAAAGACGATATTCTGATTGTTCGTATGATAAATTAAATAGTTTACCTACCAAAACGAGTGATTCATTTTACAGATTTGTAAGAGCAGAATTGCTGAATTACATGGAAGAAAATTATAGAATCTCTCCGTTTAAAACAGTTGTAGGAAACACCTTAACAGCTAATTTTGTCAATTACTTTTTTATTGAAGATGATCCAGGGTTCAATGCTTTTGTAAACATCAATCCGTATTTTGCACCCGATGTACCTTATATGATTGAGACCGAAGTGCACAAAGTCAAGAAAAATTCTTACTACTATTATTTAAGTTCTGGTGATTATCTGTCAAGCAAAAGATCGTCACAAAACAAAACTGTAAACGACCAATTTTCATCTTTAGAAAACGAAAAATTCAACTATCATTTCGATGATTTTACAGGAGCAACAAATATTTCGTCTATTGGACAATCTATGTCTAGTGCGATGCATTTTATTTTTGGCATTTACGCAGCAATATCAAAAGAGGAATTCGAAAAGAATATCAAAGAATTATCGCCACCAGATGCTATTGCCTATTTAGAAAATAAGTATGTAGAAATTGAATATCAATTTGGGTCGAATTTAAAAATTAGAGAGCGTGATATTTATGCAATTGAAGGGTTAATTATCGACAAAGAAAACGGCGAATATCTACGCGACTTTGGCGAAATGATTTACAAATTATATCCAGAATCCCCTTTGGGCGATTACTATATCGGGTTGGATTATGAACTACGCGGAAGATACAGAAATGCTTTAGATGCCTACAAAGAAGGCTACATGAAAATTACAGGAAGCATAGAAGATGCCGATAATTTTTATAAAAATGTGGAGCGTGTTTCAACGAAGATGAAATAAGATTTTAAAAAAATAGTGTACTTTTGTATGCAGTATTTAAGAACAATACTAAGACCCTTTACCAAATTGCGCTAAAAAAGAAATTACATATGTAATACCATAGGTGATTTTAGACTGATTTGTTAAAATTGCTTTTAACAAATTTTGCTCCATTCCCCACAAACTAATTATACAACTCCAAATTGCATAATTACAATAGCTAGCAACAATTATTTATAATTTAACAATGACATTATGAATGAAAGTTTTTTACCCGAGAAGTGGGAATTTATAAAATTCCCTGAAAACATTTCAGAAAAAGAACGCTATCAAATCTCGTCTTACGGACGTGTAAAAAGTTTTAAAATTGATTCTGAAAAAGGAATGTTGATTAAACTATTTAAAGTTGGTGGTTATCAAAGGCTACCTATCAAACAAAAAAATGGGAAACGTACTGCGCGTTATATTCATAAATTAGTTGCTGATGCTTTTCTTAAAAAGACGGATGATTGCCAAACATTTGTCATACATCTAGATTATGACAAAGACAACAATAATACTTGGAATCTTGATTGGGCAACCAAAAAAGAAAAGGAAACACATCAATTTAGCAACCCAAAATTAGACCATCCTTCTAATAGAATCAGCTATTCTAAACTGAATGAAGGGCGCGTAAAAATCATCAAAAGAAAGCTTTTTGACCCAAATAGAAGAACCCGACTTAAAATGATTGCTAAACAATTTGGAGTTACCGAAATGCAATTACACCGCATTAAAACTGGCGAAAATTGGGGATGGGTTACGATTGATTAAAAGTGCGTTTTAGTTATGGGCTATTACGCAAAGACACTCAAATAAGTTACGAAGATTTACGAAGGTTATTTTCATAATCTTGCGATTTGGAATTTAACCTTTGGAATTTGTTTGGGTTTTAAAATTTGCGATTTGGAATTTGGATTTTGTTATTTAGTCCCTGTATCCTAATGTACCACCAACTTAATTCCACCTTCTTCCATAGTAATCATCTTTAATTTATAAAGCCCGCCGATTGCAGATTTAAATGCTTTCTTGCTCATATTCATTTTATATTTTATATCAATCGGATCGCTTTTATCATGCAATGGTAAAAACCCTTCTTCTGCTTTTTTTAGCACTTCTAATATTTTAATTTCGTTCTCTACCAAGGTTCTTTTAAACCCAATTGGTTGTAAACTTACATCGATGCCGCCATCATCTCTGAGCTTTTTGATATAGCCCACTTTCTCATCACCTTCGGCAAGTTTTACGTACAATTCGTTTTTGTATAACAAACCTTCAACCTCTTTGTTAATCAACACTGTAAATCCTAATCTACTAATTCTACCAATGACTAAATCTACTTTATCTCCTACTTTTAAATCCATAATTTTTATTGTTTTATTAACCTCTCTACTCCGCTCGAGGAGATAGTTAAAATTATTTTTGTTGACAGTCATTTTTAACAAAGAATGACTATTTACTTTTATTTAATATTAAAACCGCTTCGTCAGTTCGWGTGATTTTWATCTTTTTTTGATAAAAATAGTATCGAGAACATATAAAGTTATTCTCGATACAAATTCTGTTCCTTACAGTCAAATAATTCACTCGAATTGACGATATCCATTTTATTTTAACGAAGCAAAATACTGTTTCAATATAACATCATTTTTACTACTTGGTGTACAAATTTCTAACAATATTGGCTGTTTAGATTCTGAGTAAAAATCCTCTAAAGATTTGTGTACACTTTCCAAATCTGACACCTGCTGATATTCAAAACCAAACATCTTACACAAATGTTTTGCAGTTAAATTATGTGGAGTTTCAAAATAATCTAAGGCATTCGTCTTTTGCGGCCCAGGAATAAACTTAAAAATACCACCTCCATTATTGTTGATTAAAATAATTCTGAAATCATTTTTAATATTGCTATTCCACAAAGCATTGCTATCATAAAAAAAGCTGATATCACCCGTAATAAATACCGTTTGATCTTCACATACAACAGACGCCCCTATTGCTGTACTTGTACTTCCATCGATTCCGCTTGTACCGCGATTACAAAATACTTTTGAGCCAAAATTCACATCAAACAATTGCGAGTATCTGATGATAGAACTATTTCCTAATTGCAATTCTGTGTGATTTGGAATTGAATCCAACACCGTTTCAAACACTTTTAAATCTGAATATTCACAAGCATTTAAATACTCTGTATGTTTTATTTTTCGCTGGGATTTTAAATCAATCCATTTTTGTTGATAGTCCAAATAACTTGGAAAAGTCTTTGGAGTCAAAAAGAAAAACTGGCTAAAAAATAATTCTGGAGTGATTTCAAAATGCCTTTCCAAACAAAAATACGTATCAAATGCTTTTTTAGCATCCACATGCCAATGATGTTTTGGCTGGAATTTTCGTAAGTATTGTTTTATCTTTTTTGATACAATCATTCCACCCAAAGTCACTAAAATATCTGGTCGTAATTCATCCAACTCAGCATCCGTCAACGAAAAAATAGTTTGATCAATATTATTTATAAAATCGGTGTGATGCACATTCGAAATCGTTTCCGTCAATACAATCACCGAAGGGTCTTGCATTATTTTATTGAATTGAACTTGCAATAATTCACTCGGAGCATTGCTCCCAATCAGCACCATTTTCTTTTTAGAGTTATTCCAAATAGTTGCATATTTTTGAAGTTCATCAACATCCAGAGGCGTCTCTTCAAAACTAGTATCAACCACATTAATTTCTAAAATTGAATCAACAATTTCATACAAAGGTTCATCAAAAGGAACATTGATATGAACAGGTCCATTTTTGCGAATTGCGGTTTTTAAAATATTGGAAAGTGTATCCAAATTATCAGCTTCCTCAATCAAATTAGCTGACGCCAAAATATGATTTTTAAATACCTTTTCTTGTCTCACAGTCTGCCCATCACCAATATCAATAAGGTGTTTGGGTCTATCCGAAGAAATTACCACTAATGGAATATCGCTATAAAAAGCCTCCGCAACAGCAGGGTAATAATTCAACAATGCCGACCCAGAAGTACAAACAACAGCCACCGCTTTTTTAGTTTGTTGCGCAATACCTAATGCAAAAAAAGCAGCAGAACGCTCATCAACAACACTATACGTTTTTATGTTAGGATGATTTACAAATCCAATAGTTAAAGGTGCATTTCTAGAACCTGGAGAAATAACCACATGCTCAATATTATGGGCAACACAAGATGCAATTACTTGTTGTGCTAGAATGTTTTTTGGGAATTGTGGCATGTAATATTTTTGTTCGAATGCAAAGATAAACAAACTAATTAATTTGAAATGAATTCTTATCTTTAACATCTCTATTAAAATCAACTAAAGAATTAACTCATGAAAAAAACATTCTACATCTGCCTACTTATGATTTCAACTTCAGCATTCTCACAATTTTTTAAAAAATCAGAACCTTTTGCACACACCTACTCAATTGTTGCGCGCGATTCTGTTACTGGAGAAATGGGTGTTGCTGTACAATCGCATTGGTTTAGTGTTGGTAGTTCTGTGAGTCACGGAAAAGCGGGCGTTGGTGTTGTGGCAACCCAATCATTTATCAACCCTAGTTATGGCCCAAAAGGATTGGCTTTGATGGAACAAGGATTATCACCTCAACAAGCTTTAGATGCTTTGTTAAAAATTGATGAAGGCGAAATGTACCGGCAAGTCGCCTTCTTAAATATTGATGGTAAAGTTGCAACGCATACCGGAAGTTCTTGTATCAAAGCTGCAGGACACCGACAAGGCGACAACTTTTCTGTGCAAGCAAACATGATGCTGAACGATACTGTTTGGGATGCCATGGCAGATGCTTTTGAAACTACCGAAGGAACTTTAAGCATTCGAATTTTAGCGGCTATGAAAGCTGCGCAAGCTGAAAAAGGAGATATTAGAGGCATGCAATCTGCAGCTATTTTAATAGTGAGTGGTACCGCTACCGGAAATTCTTGGGAAGATACATTGATGGATTTACGTGTTGAAGACAACGAAAACCCTATTGCAGAATTAGAGCGATTGGTAAATCTACACACTGCATACAATTTTATGAATAATGGTGATTTGGCGATGGAAGCTGGAAATTCTAAAAAAGCAGAATCTTTATATTTAGAAGCTCAGAATATGTTTCCTGACAATTTAGAAATGAAATATTGGTATGCTATTAATTTGTTGAATAACAAAGAATACGAAAAAGCAACTCCTATTTTAAAGTCTATTTTTAAAGCGGATAAAAACTGGAGAACGCTAACTCCAAGATTGGTAAAAAGTGGTTTGTTGATTATTTCTGATGATGAATTGGAAAAAGTGATGACTGCTGATTGAGGACTGAAGACTCAAAAGTTATTACACAGAGATGCACGAAGAATCGCAGAGGTTTTTTTGACTCCAACCGCAACTGAAAACTGCAACTGAATACTGAATACCGCCAACTACAAAACTCACAACACCTTCTTCATCACCATAGATTTGGCAACAGTTTCTAGCCATTCATTTTCTGGGATACTATCTTTTGTGATACCGCCTCCGATAAAAAGAGCGATTTCATTTTTAGATTTGTCAATTTTCATACAGCGTAAATTCACAAATAAATCTGCAGAATCATTTCCTAGCTCACCTAAATAGCCCGTATAATATTCGCGATTGTAGGATTCTTTTTTAAGGATAAATTCTTTGGCTGTTTCTTTTGGCAATCCACAAGTTGCTGGTGTTGGATGTAAGCTACTTATCAATTCAGAAAAAGAAGTATTGCCAGAAATCACTCCAGAAATATCGGCTCGTAAATGCAAAAGATTTCCTGCTTTAACGGTATAAGTATTCGATATTTTTAGTTGCTGATTCTCAAATTTCGAAGCAATATAATCCACCACAAATTGGTGTTCTTGCAATTCTTTATCTCCCCACTCAACATCCAAAGCCCCTTTATATTCTTGCGTTGACGCCAATGCCATTATCTTGAATTCATTATTACAAACTGATAACAATCGCTCTGGTGTAGCACCCATCCACAGTCCAGAAATTGGATGAAACCAACAATACACAAAAGCTGTTGGGTAATTTTGTAGAAGCCTTTGATACACTTTTAAAATATCAAAATCAGTACTTTTTAAAAGTTCTTTACGTGACAATACTATTTTTTTGGCCTCTGATTTTTTGATAAAATCAATTCCGTTTTGGATTAATTCTAAATGCGTTTCTCTTTCATTAAAAGAATTCAAATTGATTCTTTCTTTAGATGAACCCTCAACAACATCATCCAATTCAAAAGTCTTAACCTCAGCTTTTGAAAATGGAATAATCAATAATTTYTCTGCAGCATCAAAAGGAGCAAATACAAAACCTTTATCATGTGAGTTATCCAAATTAAAAATATCAGAATCGGTTTGAAAAACAGCATGATTGCTTTTCTCATTCGGTTTTCGATAAACAACAAAGGGAATTTTTGAAGTAATTGAATTTTTAATTTTATTTTTTAAGTGCTGCACTTCAATTTATTTTTTGGGCAAAACAATCGCCGTCAACTTACAAAGCGAAATTAAATTATCGGCATCATCGGTAATTTTAATTTCCCATAGTTGGGTTGTTCTACCTTGATGAATTGGTTTTGCAGTTGCCGTTACAAATCCTTCTTTAATACTCTTTAAATGATTGGCAGAAATCTCTAATCCGCGTACAAAAAACTTTTCTGTATCTACAAACAAATGGGTGGCAATACTCCCCACACTCTCAGCTAAAGCAACAGATGCGCCGCCGTGTAAAATTCCATCAGGTTGATGAACAGCAGGAGTTACAGGCATTTTTGCTACCACAAAATTATCACCAATATCAGTAACAATTATAGACAATGTTTCCATCAAAGTGTTGGGTAACATCTTTTTATTAATATAATCTATCGTAGCTTGTTTGTCCATTTTTTTAATTTCTTGAATCGTAAAAGTAGTCATAAAAATAGACTTTTAAGCTGATGATTTTATTGTATTTTTGCAGTCAACTTTTACAAGAAATGAATTATAAAATACGTGCAATTTTAGATGTTAAGAAAGATGTGATTCGAGATATTATTATCCACGAATCAGAAAATTTAGAAACGCTTCATAAAGAAATTGCGAATGCTTTCGGTTTTAACGGACAAGAAATGGCATCGTTTTACCGCTCTGATTCTGACTGGAATCAAGGGGAGGAAATTCCGCTATTTGATATGGGTGACGGCTTAACAATGCAGTCTTGTATTTTAAAAGATACACTTATCAAGAAAGGTGAAAAACTAATTTATGTGTATGATTTTATGGCAATGTGGACATTTTTTATAGAAGTGTCAGAAAAAAATAAAGCGTCAGAAAAAGAAACTCCTAAAGTAGTTTTTGCATTTGGTGATGCTCCAGAAGAAGCTCCTAAAAAAGAATTTATTGCCGAAAAATTAGATGATGGGTATGGTTTAGAGGACGATGAATTTGAAAACTTAGACGAATTTGATAATAWTGACGATTACGATTTTTAATAAAAACTCACCTCTAATCAATCTTCTTTACAAAAAAAGTTGATTTAAGAAACCCCAATCCATAGCCTAAAAACTGGGTGTAAGTTGTTACAATACTACAAAATGCCACTCTCAAACTTTCTGATTTAAAGAAAGAATCTACAAAAACAACTAAAAAATAAAATACAAAAGGCAGGATGAATATCCAGTGTAAAAACAGCGCTAAAAGAATCGCTATATCAAAACCAATAATAAACAAACTTGGAAACCAATAGGTCAATTTTGCTGAATCTGGATATTTTCTATTTAAGTAAGGGCGTGCAGTTCCGAAGTTAAACGTCTGCTTATAAAACGCTTTTATATTTGTTCTACGTTTGTGATATACATACGCATCCTCAATAAATTGTGTTTCAAAACCTGCTTCCCAAAGTCTAAAAGTAAGATCGATATCCTCGCCATATTTTAATTCTGAAAACCCTTTGGTCGCTTCAAAAGCCTTTTTGGAAATCCCCATATTAAAACTTCGAGGTTGAAATTTACCAACACCCTTTTTCTTACCTCTAATTCCACCCGTAGTAAACAACGAGGTCATAGAAAAGTTGATTGCTTTTTGCCAAGTAGTAAAAGAAACATGTGCTTTATCGGCGCCACCAAAAGCATTGGTAAAGTTAGAGTTTAAGGCTTTGGCAACATCACTTAAATAATGATTTGGGAGCAATACATCAGAATCTAAAATAATAAAATAGTTGCCCAATGCTTTTTCCATCCCAACATTACGAGACAATCCTGCACCAGAATTATCTTTATAAAAATAACGAATTATCAATGCTCCTTCATACCTCTTCAAAACCTCAACACAGGTTTTTTCCGATCCATCTTCAATAATCAACACCTCAAAATCATCTTTATAATCTTGCTTGGTAAGACTATACAATAACTCCTCAATTTCTTGAGGCCTATTATAAACTGGGATTATTAAAGAAAATTTCAGATTCATTTTATACAAATATAAAAAAAGCATCCACCAATGATGAATGCTTTTACAATCTTTTCTTTGTAAACTTAATTTCTTGAAGGATAAATTCCCTCAATACAAATAATATAATTGACCGTTAAATAAGGCTGCATATTATTTACCGGCAAATTGCCTCCTGTATTTTCTACCATCTCTTTATTCATTGTTGCATTTGCAGACAAGGTAGAATATGATTTATTCGCCGAACTATTGGATGCCAAAAGATTACCGTTTGGCAAACCCTCGTCACCAACTTCGGCTACTGCTTTTACTGTATGACTGTGTGATGGTAAGTTTTTTATAGTGATATTCACAGTCTCTTCTCCAGCACTCTGACCAAGTTGTTTTCTGATTAAACCTGTTCCCGAACCTGCATGTACCGCTACTCTACCTCTTAAATCTGGCAATGCAAAAGTGGTTCTACCATCACCTCCATAGGTTGTCCCTAAAATAGAAAATAATGCTGAGTTTTGACTTATTTGTAAAAGTTGCCCGTTACACATTGCCCACCCACGTGGTGCAAAATTACCTGCAAACATTTTAATTTCTCCCATCATTGCTTCTTGCGCATTGACGGAATTACTAAAACTAAAAGCTGTGATTAATAACAATCCTAAAATAATTTTTTTCATGATAAAGGGTTTTTGATTAAAGGTTGAATTTACATATTAAAAAATAAAAGTACAAAAAAAGCATCCGTCATTGACGGATGCTTTCAATATTTTGAAATAAATATTCTTATTTCTTCATAATTCTATATGCTCCTAATTGATTGCCAATTTGAACTTTAACCACATACATTCCTGTAGTTAAATTTGACATATCAATTTGTGCATTCAATTCATTTGGTTGTGTTCTCATCACTTCTTGTCCTAATAAATTATAGATGCTAATATTTTCTATATTGTCTAAAGCTCTAAAGCTTAACACATCATTTACTGGGTTTGGATAGATTGAGAAACCTTCGATGGTATTGTCTTCTACGGATAAAATTGCTCCTGTAACTGCTATATCAAAAGTACCTTCTGCACTATCTGATGTACCACTCCAATATGCTACATTTATCCAATATTGAGTACCAGAAACTACAGCAATATCTGTTAAGGTTTCATCACCTCCAGAAGTGCCACTATCAGCATTTGCAACACAAGTAAATGTACCACAACTACCACTAAATATTCTAACTTCTGGATCCCAAGACCCAACATTTGTAATAGCAACACTAACCGTTCCATCAACAGTTGGCGTAAAAGTGTACCATACACCGTCATTCATAACTGCTGCCCCATCACAAGATACAAAGCCACCATTATTTGTTGCTCCACTTGCATCTTCAGATAAAGTAAAAGGCAAACTTGAAATATTTGTTGCGTTTGCACAATCATCATTTGCTGGTACTGGTGGTGGTGGTAGTAATGTGTATTCTTCTAAGCAAAAAGAAGTTGCTACATCAGCAGTTCCAAAATCATAAATTTGGATAATTAAATCATCTCCAATGTTCCAACCACTTAATACAGTATCATCATTAGCAAAAGTTCCTTCACATGTAACTTCAACGCCTGCTAGAGTTCTAATAACTATACCTGGGTTACCATCACCATCATTCCAGATTAAACCATCTGTTGTTGCTGTCCAAGAATAAAAACGATCTAATCCGGTATCTGTAGTATTACAAGAACTATCTAATCCACTATCCGTTGTGCCATCTGCTGCTGCTGAATCTGTAAAATTAAATGTTGCACAACCTGTACCTACTGCTGAAGGTACAATTGGAGTTGCACCTGCTAAAGTATCATTGGCAGGAGGACATACTGTTTGTGTCATAACTCCACTAGACAATTGACAAGAGTTATCTTGATCATTTGTAACTGTAATTGTTACATCTGTAGCGTTTGCATAATCTCCAAATTGAACAACTCCTGTTGCATTAACAACCATTGTAGTTGTACCATCGAAAACAGAAAGAGATGTTGCAGAACCTAAATCAGTAATATCAACATCTATAAAAAAGCCTCCACTATTTGCACAATCATCAACAATACTATAGGTAGCCGTTGCATTTGTACAAGTGTTCTCTGTAATATCTAATGTATAGGTCGTACTCTGTGGAGTTGCCCAAGTAGAAATAACAATATAATAAGTTGTTCCATTTGTTACTGCTAAATCAAAAACTCTGTCAGTAGAACCAGAATTAGCAACACCATTGGCACAAGTTGTACCGATATCTGCACAATCTGTATAAACAAAGATACCTGAATATGTAGCTCCTATAGCTGTCATTGCAATATTAATAGAACCATCAGCTGTAGCTGTATATTCATAAACTACATCATCACCATTCAGATAAGAATTAGTTGTACCACAACCTGTTGCTCCTGGAGAACCCGAGTAATCATCTCCATAATTTGCTGTATCGTCAGTGGTGTTATAAGGTAAAGCCCCAACAACTATTGCATCCGTACATAATGTCCCTACAGGTGGTGTTCCTGTTGTAAATGACCATTCAGGACAACCTGTTGCAGGACCTCCAACATTACTTGGTACAATGCTCCAATAATATGTTGTAGAAAAACCTACATTTGTTATATCAACTGTTGTAGCAGATATAGAACCTAAAGAAGTTAAAGCTCCAGAAGTTGTTCCCCAAAATACTTCATACGAAGTTGCTGGATCTCCTGTTGCTGAGGGTGTCCAAGATAACGTTGCAGTACCTCCAGCTACATTTGTAGCCATATCAACTGGTGAAGGTGTATCTGCACAGTTTGGAGGTGATGCATTAGAAATCAAATCTACATCATCTATATACCAGCTGTCTCCATCATTTTGTTCCATAACAAATGCTACATATATAGGTGTACCGTTATATGCACTTAAATCTACATTATGTGCATTGTAAATAGAATTAAAGTCGGTTTCTACCTGTGTGTCAACAATAGTAAAATCGGCATGTGTCGTTTGCGAAGCTGTTGATACTCTAACTGTGTAAGTAGTTCCCCAATCAGCACCAAAATCTTGCCTTTGCATAAATGTTAAAATTGGTGTTGCTACAGTAGGTGTAAATTGTGGCGTAACCAGCCAGTCTTCTGCACTAGTGGCAACACTTTCATAGCGAACAAAAGCAGCTTGAGTTCCTGTGTTGACAGTAGTACTTGTTTCCCAATTTTGAGTTACACCCTCTCCATTTGTTCCAATAAAAGAAACCCATCCTGTTGGCGGTACTGCTGTTTCAAAACCTTCTGGGAATTGTGCTTGTGCTTGCCAACTATAGGTTGCAACAATAAGCACTGTAAATAGTAATGTAATTTTTTTCATAAAATAATAAATTTAGTAAGTTAATTTTGTCCAATATACAATTAACCAACTACTTACACAACTAAAAAGAAGCATTCGATAAATTATTGMRTSYTTSTTTRMMYRTWTKAYMTWMMWRMYKTKWRWWTTTTWWTTCAACTTTTACTGCTTTACAATTTTATAGCTACCTATTTTGCTACCTGTTTTTACCTTTACAATATAGACACCAACTTCTAATGCTGCGATATCAATTTGAGACTGAATAGCATTTGGTATAACTCTTACAACTTCTTGTCCTAATAAATTATAAATAGTTATTTCATCAACAATTTCTTGTGATTTAATATTTATAATATCATTGGCTGGATTTGGATATAATGTAATTTTTTCAAAAATCTCTTCTTCCTCAACTTCTAATACAGTATCACAAACTGAGATCTCTACCAAATCGATTGACATATCCCCATGAAAACCTCCTCCTGCTCCAGTATTCTCAAACTCAACATATATCACTTGACCAATATATGCTGATAAATCTACCCCAACTTTATACCAAGGATCCGTCGAAGCACTTTGATATTGTCCCGACCAGGTCATCTCAGTTGTAAACGGTCCACTTGGCGAAGCTCCTACTCCTACATTTAAAGTTCCCATTTGTGCACCATAAGCGTGCATATAAAAAGTTAATTCCGCAGCTTCAACAATATTTAACCCTGATAAATCAATTGCTGGTGAAACTGCAGATGCTGTGGCTGTGGCATTTCCAGAAGCCTCATAATTCATATAAGTTGTACCACTCTGAGCAGCATCTGGTCCAGTATTTTGACTTGCTGCTCCTCCTGAAGCAATAATTTCCCAAGAACCATTTGTATTACCAGAGTACGCTATATCTCCTGTCCATCCACCTGAGTTATCATCAAGCTCATAAAAAGGATCTAATATAGTTGGCCCAGAAACTCCGGCTGTACAAGAGACCCCCATGGCAGCATCTGGTTGTGCTACTGGTGCCGTAAACCACACACTAATTTTAAAAAGCCCTAGATCTGTTGTTCCTGCAAATGGAGTGTCAGACCCTTCAACCATTACAATATATGTTGATGAATCATCAGATTGAAAACTAACTTGAGATTGCAAACCGCAAGAGTCATCATTATCGGCAATAATTGTTGCTAAAGTACAATCAGAAAATATGGTTATTTTAGTATCAAAATTTGGGTCTGTACCACACAATCCAACATTCACTGTTTGGAATGCGCCTGGTGTAATAAAGTAAAAAGCATCAGGGCTAGAATTGCCACCATCATCACCTTTACCCGTTGTATCTCCTGAGGTAAAAGAGAACTCACCATCATTCGTCAATTCAGTTGCACCAGCACATGTGCCTGATTGCGAATAGGTACTTATAAAAAATAAAGCCGAAGCCAAAGTTAAGTAGGTTTTTTTCATATCATTTCATTTAGAGTTAAGAAATGAGGACTTTGGGCAAAAGCAAATATACAAATAAATAGAACTTGTCCTATTTATTTGTATATTAATCACAGGGCAAACGCACACTTTTATTTTAAATATTATAACTACTTGGAATAGTGTGAATTAATATTTTTAGAAATTGAATATTTATAAATCATGAAAAATATTTATACTGATTATCAACAGAATAAAAAAAGTATGAGTTTGCCCTGAWATKAATMRSRRYWAACGCACACTTTTATTTTAAATATTATAACTACTTGGAATAGTGTGAATTAATATTTTCAGAAATTGAATATTTATAAATCATGAAAAATAT
>NVSL01000046.1 GCA_002401215.1 Flavobacteriaceae bacterium
TACTACAAAGTCTTCAAGCTCTGATGGTTTGTCAATCTCGCCAATAATACGGATGGTTCTTCTTTGTCCGCTCGCAATTAAATTACCTGCAGACATGGTAACATTTCCATTTTTGATAGCCCCTAAAACATCATTAAAGCTCACTTTGGCAGCCATCATTTTATAAATATCTACCGCAACTTCTACTTCTTTTTCTTGCGCCCCACGGATATCAACTTGTTTGATTTCTTTTAAGCCTTCAATTTCATCCTCCAAATATTCTCCAAATTCTTTCAATTTTTCTACAGGATAATCTCCAGAAATATTGATGTTTAAAATCGGTATTTCTTCAGACATACTCAAATCAAAGACATTCGGTTCTACTTTGGCGCCGTTAAAAGTTGGCCAATCTTCGCCAGAAGTTTCGGTATCAATTTCATCTTTTATACTTTGTTTGGCAGACTCTACCGAGATATTTTCATCAAATTCAACAATAATCAAAGACACATCTTCTTGTGATGTTGAGGTAATCTCAACCACATTGCTCACCGTTTTAATTTTGTCTTCGATAGGATCGGTAATTAGTTTTTCGATGTCCTCAGCGGTATTACCTGGAAAGATTGAGCTGATGTAAATTTTGGTTTCCTTAATTTCTGGGAAACTCTCTCTAGGCATACTTTTATATGCAGAATATCCGAGGAATAAAATCAAAGCAATAACAACATAAATAGTCGTTTTATTATTGATTGCCCATGACGATAATCCGAATTCGTTATCTAATTTTTTTTGAAATTTAGTCATTTTTTAAAAGTCGTTAGTCTATAGTTGTTAGTCTTTAGAGGTGTTTTTAGAATTGAGATATTTTTGAAGCCCGATAATCATTTTAGATAATTCTTCAAGTTTTTCTCTATTGATATTATTTGAGTTTTGATCAATGAATTGTTGTCTTGAAGCAATAGTTGAGCAGACTACACATTCTTTTACTGACCCAAGAGCGATTTTTAAAAATCTATTAAACTGCGCATCAGTATCACCTGCCCCTTCGGCTATATTTAATGAAATAGATACAGCTGCTCTTGTAAATTGTGATGTTAATCCGTACCTCTCATTTTTAGGAAACTCTTGAGTAATTTCATAAACTATATCAACAAAATCTAGAGATTTTTGATACACTTTAAGTTCTTCAAAATTGAATTTAATCTCTTTCATAAAGTAAATTTAATCTAGTATCTACCGTCTAATGACTACAGTCTGTTTTTTACTTCAACACTTTTACCGTTTGTCCATCATTTACATTTCTAGCGCCTTCAATAATAATCTCCACACCATTTTCTAATCCGCTAATAACCTCGATAATATCACCTTGGGTTTTACCTGTTTTAATAATTACTTTTTTAGCTGTTCCGTTTGCCTCTTTTTTGTCAGTAACAACATAAACATATTGTTGTCCCAAAGCATTTTCGTTGATAATGCTTTGTGGAATTAAAATAGCATTCTCTTTTGTATAATCGTTGATTTTCAATTTACTTGTTAGGTTAGGTTTTATTTCTCCGTCCTTATTTGGGAGTCCAACTTCTATTTTAAATGATCGGTTACTTGGGTTGATATAATTACCGACTTGTCTAATTTTTGTATGAACCGTTTTGTCTAATACCGGGAAATAAACTTCAACACTTTTTCCTTTTTTGATAGTTAATAAATTATTTTCTGGCACTTCAGCTTCAATATACATATTGTTCAAATTCACGATGCGTAATAATTGAGATTGTCCAGGCATTACTACCGAACCTTGATCTGTAAAGATATCGTCAATAATTCCAGAAAAAGGAGCGCGTACCGTTGTTTTAGCCAATTGTTTTTTTAGTTGATTAACAGAATTTTGCTGTGCTTTATAGGTTGTTTCAGCTTGTAGGTATTGCATTTCTGAACCGATTTTTTGTTCCCACAATCTCTTTTGACGCTCGTAAGTTGTTTTTGTTAAAGTAGCTTGTGCTTCGGCTTGCGCCAATTGTTGACTCATGCCGCCATCATCTATTCTTGCTAATATTTGTCCCTTAGAAACGTGTTGCCCTTCTTTTACAAGCATCTCGTTTAAGGTGCCACTAAACTCTGGATATATAATGATGTTTTGTTTGGTAACCACGTTTCCTTGAATTTCTAAATAGTGATTAAACGCAACGGGTTTAACTTTAAGAGTTGTTACCAAAGGATGTTTAGAATCGGTGCTGTGTTTCGCTAATTCTGCTTCAATTTTTTTGAGAGATTCCGCATTATTATGTTGCAATGTTTTTAATTCTTCGCGTTTTGACTTTAAGGTTTTTACATCTCCTTCGGCAATAATATCATCAACTGATATTTGCTTTTTATCAGCACAAGAAACAATCAGTAAAAGGGTGATAATTAGTGTAAATATTTTTTTCATTTTCAATTAGTTTATAAATTTATTTTATGCTTAGTGCGTTTTCTAAAGTTACTTTAGAATTTATTAGGTATAGTATAGCTTCGAGGTATCCTTGTTGTTTGGTATATAATTGATTTTGTGCATTGCTTAAATCAAAGCTTGTAGATACTCCTTCAAAAAACTTTACATTTTCTTTGCTTTCAATTCGTTCTGCCAATTCTAAATTATCTTTAGAAATATAATAGCTATCTATTGCAAATTGATAATCGTTGCGAGCATCTTGTAGTTGCACCATCAATCTTTGCTCAGTTTCAGTCAGTTTTAGTGAGGCTTTGTCAAACTCTATTTTTGCTTGTTGCACTCTAGAATCTCTATTAAAACTGCTAAAAATCGGAACATTTAAACTTACGCCTAACATAGAGTAAGCAAACCATTTTTGTTGATTATCAAAAAAGTTAAACGACTCATTATTTGCTGAGGTACCCAAATTTACAAAACCATTGATAGATGGTAAATATTTGCTCTTTTCAAAACGCATTAATAATTTTTGAGACTCTCTATTAGTATCTGCAATTTGATAATCGATGTGTTGTGTTATGTCAAAATCTGTAGTTGTTAAAGCTAAACTTAGATTAGAAACCATCAAACTTTCTAAAGTTTCGGTTAGCTTAATATTGACGTCGATATCTAAACCCAGTCCGATATTTAAAACTTTATAGGCTGATGCTTTTATTCTATTCGTTTTATTTAATTCATTTTGAACTGCGGATAAGTTTAATTGAATTTGTTCAGCATCCTGCTCYTCGGCAAATCCGTWWTYWAMWATTTWWAAWRWKYRRYYGMRRWTRMTTACTNNWWMRRMWWTKKTCKTYYCMASAAYKKTRRTATWWTCWWMRMYWMKTAWWWYAYAASTRYMTRSKTTTKAWWYYRTYTKYWTAATAATAAATTCTGTTTTTTCCTTGGCATTTTCACCCTGAGTTAAATAAGTTTTTACACCTTTTAAACCAATAAGATAGGACCCATCAAAAATTAGTTGCTCTAAGATTAGAGTTGCGTTCATATTTTGTTTTGTGCCAAAAGGAACTTCAATAAAATCTCCGGGAATTCCTCCAAAAAATTCGGCAGGAATCAATGAAACAGGAAGTTTTAAATTGTTTTGATAATTTACAGATCCATTTAATTGAGGCAAACCAATTGCGGTAGTTTCTCTAACTTTTTCTGCTGCAATTTTAACATCTTCATTTGCATATTCAATTTCATAAGAATGTTCTAAGGCATATGCTACAGCTTCATTTAAACTAAAAGAAGTTTTTTGATCTTCTTGCGCCGATAAGACAAAAGTGAAGATAAATAAAAAGTATAGTATGATTTTATTTTTCATTTTCAGGTAATAATTTTTCTAATTTTTGTTTTCCTTTTTCCGTGCAAATAGCTCTGATATGATAATTTAAAAAGCAGCTGTTTAAATGTTTTGTTTCAAATTGATTGACAGGGAAAGTCTCTTGATCTTTAATTCCTGTAACTCCAACAAAATAGATGCGAGAAATAAAGTTTAAATCAATTTCTTTTCGATATAAATTCAGCGAAATACCGCGTTTTAAATTTTGAGTAACACAAGAATCCATCAATTCTAATTGACGCATTTTTAGCGTATGAAAAATACTTGGATAGTATTTTTGTAGCTGATAATAAGGTGATGATTTTTCGTCTTTAAGATTGGTGTGGATAAAACGTTTGATTTCAAATAATTCTTCAATTGGGTTTTTTTCTAAATCGCAAATGCAATCAATTCCCTGAGAAATCATTTCGAAAAGCGACATGGTCGCCGCCTCAATTAGAACATTTTTATTTTTATAATTGGCGTAAATGGTTTTTTTAGAAATTCCTAATTCATCAGCAATCTCATCCATAGTCACACTCTTAAACCCAAAGTTTAAAAACATTTCTCCCGCTTTCTCTAAAATTTTACACTTCATTTAATCTTAAATATGGGCGCAAATATAAAGCGGAAACTTTTAACACACAAAAAGTTTCCAAAGTTTTTTACTTTTTAGAGGACTATCTTTAAAACTTCAATTATTTTTACGAAAATTATGACAATGATTGCCAAGTATAAATCAATATTTTTAGATTACTTAGAAGAAAGAGTTCAAGTAAAAGAACCAAAAAATTTGTATGAACCTATTGCTTATATTTTGAGTTTGGGMGGAAAAAAATTACGTCCAATCTTAACTTTGATGGCTGCTGATATTTTTGGAGGTGATGTTAATAAAGCGTTGGATGCGGCGCTAACAGTAGAGGTGTTTCATAATTTTACTTTGATTCATGATGATATTATGGATACTGCCCCTTTGCGAAGAGGCAACCAAACCGTGCATGAAAAGTGGGATGTAAATACTGGTATCTTATCTGGAGATGCCATGTTGATTTTGGCATATCAATACTTAGAAAGTTATGATGCAATCACCTTTAAAAAGTTGATGCAATTATTTAGTAAGACAGCTTTAGAGGTTTGCGAAGGGCAACAAATGGATGTTGATTTTGAAACTAGAAACGATGTTGGGATTGAAGAATACATCAAAATGATTTCTTTAAAAACATCAGTATTAGTTGCGGCAGCTCTAAAAATGGGAGCTGTAATTGCAGATGCTTCTGAAGAGGATGCAGAGTTGATTTATGATTTTGGTTTAAATCTCGGAATCGCATTTCAACTACAAGATGATTATCTAGATGCTTTTGGTAACCCTGAAACTTTTGGAAAGCAGGTTGGTGGAGATATTATCGAAAATAAAAAAACCCACCTATATATTAAGGCGTTGGAATTAGGCTCGGAATCTGAAAAAGAGATTTTGAGGGAGTTGTTTAATTCGCCACAGGATGATCATCAACAAAAAATAGAAAAAGTGAAAGCTATATTTATTTCTACGGGAGCTTCTGACAAGACAAAAGCTGTAATTAAAACATATACTTTCAAAGCATTTGAGGTATTAGATGCTATTTCTATAAGGTCAGAAAAAAGGCAATTACTAAAAGATTTTGGAGAAAGTTTAATGAATAGAGATGTGTAAAGAATTGACATCATTAAGTTTATTATCAGAAATTGAGGGGGCTGATTTGTACAAAAAATTAATTGGCCAACTGAACAAAGATTTCAATTTAGCAGGAATCGAACAATTTTTTTCTTCGGATTGTACTCCTTCAGAATTAATTCAGCAACTTCAAAAAATAGTAGTCAAATTAATCACTACTAATTTTGATGGTTATTTGAATTTGCTATATCGCGTGGATTTATCAGAAAATAAAATAAAGAAATTAGAAGGTGCCAATTTGGATAAAATGTCTGAGCAAGTTGCGTATCTACTTTTAAAACGCGAATGGCAAAAGGTTTGGTTTAAGAGTAGGTTTTAATTTTTTACGGCAATTCCAGAACTTTTAACAACGGTATATTTATCCCTTTTAAATTTTAAGAATGGACCTTCTAGATACTTGTACAAAAAGTGAGATGTTATAATTGTTGTCGCTAAAATTAAGGTGTAAATAATAATATAATTTATACCTTTAAAAGGAGTTATATCCCTTAAAAATTTAGAAAAAAGAAATATCAACAGAGGGTGGATAACATAAATTCCGTAAGATATTTTTCCTAAATAATTTAGAATATTATTTTCTAAACTAATGATGCTTCTTCTTGTTACTTGCCCCATAATAATGAACACAGTAATGACAGAAATGAATTCATTATCTAAAAATGTAACAATATGAAACTTGTTTATTGCGGCAATAAATAGTGCTCCCCATGCAATAATCTGAATGTATTTATTTGTAGTAATTTTTATAAATAACGTATTGTTTGTTTTAAAATAAATTGCAGCCAAAGCACCTATAAGCATACAATGAAATCTATTTATATGAATAATGTATTCTAAAAAGGTATAGTGAGTAAATAAATGGAGATAAATTTTTAATCCTATTAAATAGAAAATTGCAAATGTGGTAAACGTTGTTATATTTTTTCTTTTGAATTTATTTATCCAAGGCCAAAAAAGATAGAACTGTTCTTCGACACCTAAAGACCAAAAATGAATTAAAAGAGGGAGCGCTGTTCCAAATAACGTAGGAATATTAGCACTTAGGAAAATATAAAAAAGGAGTGAAGTTGAATTGTGTTCTATTGAAAAAAGATAATAAGTTAAAATACACAATAATAGATACGTGTAATAGAGTGGCCAAATTCGTAATATCCGTCTAAAATAAAATTTCTTAATATTGATTGGTTGCTTGTCTTTTTCAATCCAAAGGAGGTATGTGATTAGAAATCCGCTTAAAGTAAAAAACATGGTTACTCCATATTCGGCAAGGTCTAAGGTTCTTGGTCTACCGTCAAAATGAGCACCAAAAATATAGGGATCAAGTCCAAAATCTTTAAAGTTTAAAGTTATGTGAGATAAAACAACAGCAATTGCGGCAATTGCTCTTATTCCATTTAGTCCAGGTAGATAAACTGTTTTGGAATTCATATTTAAGAAACACTACTYTAAAAATAAACTCTAAATACAGGGGTAAAGGCCGAACTATAAATACTTCTATTTGTGCTATTAAACAAAACATTGTATCGCATACCAAATGCAATATTGCCTGTGTAGTATGCAAGACCTAGATAGATTGCAGGAATCCATTCAGAGCTTTCGGGAAACCGATCATCTTTATAGTTTACATTCATTTGCTCAAATTCTGCCGATACTTGAAAAGCATTAAATGGGTTGTAAAGCGCAATAACACTACCGCCAAGCATTGAGTTTGAAGCTTCAAAACTACCACCCGAAATTGGATAGTATGTTCCTTTAGAATATAAATAGCTAAAACTGACCCCTGCGCTAAATTGTTGGTTAAAATCATAAATAGCACTCGGAGATATTCCTATTGTGGTATAATTGTTCCCGAAACCAAGATTAAATGTGCCTCCAAATCTAACATGATCTATAAAAGAATCTTCTGTTGTTTGAGAAAACGAATATGAAGTTGCAACAAGAAGAAGCAAGAGTGAAAGTTTGTTTTTAAGACGCATCGTTTTGTGTTTTGAGGATAAATATACTCATATTTTTACAACGGATATTTTTGTGAATCATTGTTAGATAAAAAATTGTACAGAATCTAAATAAGTATTAATATTGCACCCAGTTTCAGGACCCATAGCTCAGCTGGTTAGAGCACCTGACTCATAATCAGGGGGTCCAAGGTTCGAGCCCTTGTGGGTCCACAAACTAAATATAAAGATTCATACTTTTTGGTATGAATCTTTTTTTTTGCAAAATAGTATTAACGAGAAGTTTAGGATCTAGTTCAAAAGCTATTAAAACTGGAATTAGCCAAGTTAAACTTCGATTAGTACATGTTTATAAGCCCGATGAAAATAAGGTAATAGAAATCATAACCAACCAATTAGATTGGATAGCAAGAACCATTGCACTTTATAAGAAACGATGGGATACCGAATTGTTTTTTAAAGCGATAAAACAGAACTTGCAAAATTAAAACATTTGGAGGCGCTAGTGAAAACGCTGTAAAATCACAGATATACATCGCTTTAATAACCTATTTGTTACTCCAACTCATTGTAAGATTAATTGCTAAGAAAAACACAACTTGTTTATAACCGTTAAAGACTGTTTAGGCCTTGTTTGCTAAAACTTTCGGATGAGTGTAATTATTGCTAGATTATTCTCAATAACCCTTTTCTATCAATACATTTGTTTTATTGATTTTAACGCCTAATATTTCTCACAATTTGTTACTATATTTGCACACTATTTAGAATTAATCTAATAAAATAATTTTATGATAAAAGTATCAGACATAGCAAAGAAAAAAGTGGTTGAGTTGATGAGCGATGAAGGCTTTGATGCTCAAAATGATTTTGTCCGTGTAGGCGTCAAAAGTGGTGGGTGCTCTGGATTATCGTATGATTTAAAGTTTGATAAAAGCAAATTAGAAGAAGATAAAGTTTTTGTAGATAACGGTATTCACATCATTGTTGATAAAAAAAGTTTCTTGTATTTAGTCGGCACAACTCTAGAATATTCTGGCGGATTAAACGGAACGGGTTTTGTTTTTAATAACCCAAATGCAAATAGAACTTGTGGGTGTGGTGAAAGTTTTTCACTCTAAAATTGAATGATTGAAAAATTCAAAGATTGAAAAACGGGTTATGAAATCATTTGAAGAATTAGAAGTGTATCAAAAATCATTTGATTTTACAATTGATATTTTTAAGCTGACCGAAAATCTTCTATTAATAAGAACATCGTTTATCAATTAGAAAGAGCGGCTTTATCGATTTCAAATAACATCGCTGAAGGATTTGAATTACAATCAAACAAACAATTTGTAAAATTCTTGTACATAGCAAAAGGTTCTTGTGGAGAATGTAGAAACCTATTAAACGTTGCAAATCGACTTAATCAGATTGAATTAGAGAAGCATCAAGAATTAAAAAATAACGCCATTGAAATATCAAAGCAATTGGCAAATTTTATAAAATATTTAAATAAGAGTGAAATTTATTAGTTGAGTTTTTCAATTATTAAATTTTTCAATCTTTTAATCATTATGAACAAATACACCGAAGACGATTTAAAAAAAGAACTCGAAACTCAAGAATATGAGTATGGTTTTTATACTGATATTGAGTCAGACACATTTCCGAAAGGATTGAATGAAGATATTGTTCGTGCTATTTCTAAAAAGAAAAATGAGCCCGAATGGATGACCGAATGGCGATTAGATGCTTTCAAAATTTGGCAAGAAATGGAAGAACCTGATTGGGCAAATGTGAACTATCCAAAACCAGATTTTCAAGCAATTGCATATTATTCTGCACCAAAATCTGTCGATCCAAATAAGACTTTAGATGATGTAGACCCTGATTTAATGGCGATGTACAAAAAATTAGGTATCTCTGTTGACGAGCAAAAAAAGATGAACAATATTGCCATGGATATCGTGGTAGATTCTGTTTCTGTTGCCACAACATTTAAAAAAACCTTGGGAGAAAAAGGGATTCTTTTTATGCCAATTTCTGAAGCTATTCAAGAGCATCCAGAATTAGTGAAAAAATATATGGGAACGATTGTTCCGAAGACAGATAATTTTTACGCAGCATTAAATTCAGCAGTTTTTACTGATGGATCTTTTTGCTACATCCCAAAAGGAGTGAAATGTCCGATGGAATTATCAACTTATTTTAGGATAAATGAAGGCGGAACAGGTCAATTTGAACGCACACTTTTAATTGCTGACGAAGATAGTTATGTTAGTTATTTAGAAGGTTGTACCGCACCTGCTCGTGATGAGAATCAGTTGCACGCAGCAGTTGTAGAGTTGATTTCTTTGGATGGAGCTGAAATAAAATACTCAACAGTTCAAAACTGGTATCCAGGGGATAAAGAGGGTAAAGGTGGTGTTTTTAATTTTGTAACCAAACGTGGAATATGTTATAAGAATTCTAAGATTTCTTGGACGCAAGTTGAGACAGGATCAGCAGTTACATGGAAATACCCAAGCTGTATTTTGAAAGGTGATAATTCGGTAGGCGAATTTTATTCAATCGCAGTTACCAACAATTATCAGCAAGCAGATACAGGTACGAAGATGATTCATCTTGGTAAAAACACCAAGAGTACGATTATATCAAAAGGAATATCCGCAGGGAAATCTCAAAACTCATATAGAGGATTGGTTCAAATTGGATCGAGAGCAGAAAATGCTCGAAATTTTTCACAATGTGATTCCTTATTAATGGGAAATAAATGTGGAGCACATACGTTTCCGTATATCGAATCAAAAAACAAATCTGCTCAAATAGAGCACGAAGCAACTACCAGTAAAATTGGTGAGGACCAATTATTCTATTGCAATCAACGAGGTATCGATACTGAAAAAGCCATCGCATTAATTGTAAATGGTTTTAGTAAAGATGTGTTAAATAAATTGCCAATGGAGTTTGCTGTAGAAGCACAAAAATTATTAGAAATATCATTAGAAGGAAGTGTAGGTTAAAATTAAAAACCTTAACCAGTCAATTGTTTAAGTATGTAATTGCTCACAATTAAACAGTTTAACAAATACACAAATCAACAATAAAGAAATGTTAGAAATAAAAAATTTACACGCAGGGATAGAAAATAAAGGAATTCTGAGAGGAATTAATTTAAAAGTTAATGCTGGAGAAGTACACGCAATCATGGGACCAAATGGTTCTGGAAAAAGCACACTCGCAGCAGTTATTGCTGGAAATGAAACTTACGAAGTCTCAAAAGGAACAATCGTTCTTGAAGATGAAGATATTTTAGAATTATCTCCAGATGAAAGAGCACACAAGGGTGTTTTTTTAAGTTTTCAATATCCTGTTGAAATCCCAGGAGTAAGTACAACAAACTTCATGAAGACTGCAATCAATGCTAAGCGGAAAGCAAATGGTCTAGAAGATTTACCTGCTAAAGATATGTTGAAAATGATTCGCGAAAAATCTGCTTTGTTAGAAATGGATCGCAAGTTTTTATCAAGATCTTTAAATGAAGGGTTTTCTGGAGGAGAGAAAAAAAGGAATGAAATTTTTCAAATGGCGATGTTAGAACCTAAGTTGGCAATTTTAGATGAAACTGATTCTGGATTAGATATTGATGCACTAAAAGTTGTTGCAAACGGAGTTAACAAATTAAAAAGCAAAGACAATGCGGTGATTGTAATTACCCATTATCAACGTTTGTTAGATTATATTATTCCTGATTTTGTGCATGTTTTATACAATGGTAAAATTGTAAAATCTGGAGGAAAAGAGTTGGCGCACGAGTTAGAAGAAAAAGGATACGATTGGGTTAAGAATTTATAAACTGTATAATTGTTTCTCGTTTTTTTTGTTTCTTGTTTTTGTAGTTAAAATATAAGATTAAAAATATGGCAACAATTAAAAAGTTTGAAGATTTAGAAATTTGGCAAGAAGCAAGAAGGTTGTCAAAAGAGATTATTATTATTATTTCTAAATCGACCAATTTGAAAACAGATTATAAGTTTAAAGAACAGATAAAAAGTTCAGCAGGGTCTGCGATGGATAATATTGCAGAAGGTTTTGAAAGAGATGGAAATTTAGAATTTAGACAATTTCTATCAATAGCAAAAGGATCAGCGGGAGAAACAAGATCACAAATATATAGGCTCTATGATTCTGAATACATTACTAAATTTGATTTAGAAAAATTAGTGTCAGAATACGAAACCTTAAATAAAAGAATTGCGAGTTTTATTTCTTATTTAAATAAAAAAAATTACAAAGGTTTGAAGTTTAAAAGCTAAAAACCTGAAACAAAAAACTTGAAACATAAAGTAAAATATGTCATTACAAGAAAATTTAATATCCTCGTTTATGGTACTCGAAAATCAAGGAGAGCTTGATTTAGATTCGAACTTACATGATATCCGTACAGAAGCAATCAACGCTTTTGAAAAACAAGGATTCCCTACAAAAAAAGATGAAGAATGGAAATACACATCGCTTAAATCTGTTTTAAATCATGATTATAGTGTGTTTCCTACAGCAGAAAATTCGATCGAATTTAAAGATGTAAAAAAATATTTTTTACACGAAATAGATTCTTACAAGGTGGTTTTTATTGACGGAATTTACAGCTCATTTTTGTCAGAAACTACACACGATGGTTTTGATATTTGTTTGATGTCTGCAGCGTTAAAAAAGCCAAAATACAAAATGGTTATCGACAATTATTTTAATAAAATTGCCGATAAAAAAAATAGCATCACCAATTTGAATACTGCTTTTGCGATGGAAGGTGCGTATATCAATATTGGTAAAAATATAGTTGTTCCGAAACCAATTCAAATTTTAAATTTTTCTACCGGCAACGAAAAAGAGATTTTATTACAGCCTAGAAACTTGGTAATTGTTGGTGAGAACTCGTATGTTCAGATTATTGAACGCCACCAAAGTTTGAGTAGTAATGTGGTCTTGACAAATGCTGTTACCGAAATTTTCGCGAACAAACGCGCCATCATCAATTATTATAAAATCCAAAATGATGATGCCAATGCTTCTTTAATTGACAACACGTATGTGCAACAAAAAGAAAATAGCATTGCTTCGGTAAACACCTATTCTTTTGGCGGAAAATTGACACGGAACAACGTAGAATTTTACCATGAAGGAGAACATGTAGAATCTCATATCAACGGAATTTCAATTCTGAATGGAAAACAACATGTAGACAATCATACATTGATGCATCATAAATATCCAAATTGTGAAAGTTTTGAAATTTATAAAGGGATTTATGATGACGCTTCTACAGGAGTTTTCAACGGAAAAGTAATTGTAAATCAAGAGGCGCAAAAAACAAATGCATTTCAGCAAAACAATAATATTTTAATTGGCGATAAAGCATCAATCAATGCAAAACCTCAATTGGAGATTTTTGCTGATGATGTAAAATGTTCTCACGGTTGTACGATTGGTCAGCTTGATGAAAGCGCTTTATTTTATATGCAATCTCGCGGGATTCCAGTCAAAGAAGCAAAAGCATTATTGTTGTATGCTTTTAGTAATGAAGTGGTAGAGAAAATTAAAATCCCTGAATTAAAATCCAGAATTACAAAACTAATTGCCATGAAATTGGGAGTTCAATTAGGGTTTGAAATTTAAGTTTTTAGAGGTTAATAATTAGAATATTTTAAAAAAACGTCCGGTCGAGCGCAGTCGAGACCTTTTTTCTAGCTAATTCATCCTATTTTTAAAAGCACCCTAATAGATTCTTTTTAAATTTGTATTTTTACCAACTTATGGCAATATCCACCGAGGATTTAAGTTACAACAATACAAATTTTACCTAATTGAAAAAGGTTCACTTTATATATATTTTTATTGCTACGTTGCTACTTATAGCAAGTTGCTCTAGAACAAAAGACGCTGCAATTAATAGAGGTTTTCATTCGATGAATACCAAATTCAATATTCTTTATAATGGAGAAGTTGCCCTTGATAGAGGTCTGCAAGAATTGAATGACAAATATGTTGATGACTATTGGCAACGACTACCCATTGAGCCTTTAAAGGTTGATAAATTAGCACTTCCAGGAGTTCAAGGTGATACCGATAATTCAAATGCTTCTTTTGAACGTGCCGAAGAAAAAGCTGTAAAAGCTGTTCAAAGACACGGGATGAATATCGTCGGAACCGAAAAAAATAATCAAATTGACAATGCCTATTTGCTGTTGGGAAAAGCACGCTATTATTCGCAAAGATTTGTTCCTGCATTAGAAGCTTTTACCTATGTGATTAAAAATTATCCTACTGCCGATTTAAATCCGGAGACGAGAATTTGGAGAGCCAAAACTTTTTTAAGAATCAATAATGAAGATTTAGCGTTGCAATCTCTTCAACTGATTTTGAATAAAGCAAAATTATACGATGAGGTAATTATCGAAGATGCGCATACCGCAATCGCGATGGTTTATACCGAAATGGATAGTACGCATTTGGTAAAACATCACCTTAAAGAAGCTGTAAAAACAAACAATAATAAAGAGCAAACTGCACGGAATCTTTTTATTTTAGGACAGATTTATCGCGAAGAAAATCACAAAGATTCTTCTAATGTTGTGTTTCAGAAGATAATTGATATGAAGCGAATTCCGTATAAATATCAAATCCATTCTGAAATTGAAATTGCTAAAAATCTGGATGATGGAACTAATATTTTAGAGCTGAATTATCATTTAACAGAATTGATTAATGATAGAGAAAACAGACCGTATTTAGATGAGTTGTATTACCAATCTGCAGTCGTTTTTGAAAAACAAGGACAGTTAGCAATTGCTGAACAGAATTTTGAGAAATCTGTACACGCAAAAAATGCAAAGCAATTTCAAAAAGGATTGTCTTATGAAAAGTTAGGTGACATCCAATTTAACAAAGCCAACTTTGTAGTTGCTGGTGCTTATTATGATAGCGTTCTAAAAATCCCGCAAGAAAGAACTTCAAAGCGATTGCGGAAATTAGAGCGCAAAAGAAACAATTTAGAAGATGTTATTTTGTATGAAGCTATTGCAAAAAGAAATGACAGTATTTTGAATTTAGCTTACATGACTGAGGAGCAACAAACCGAATATTTTCAGGCGTATATTGATGACTTAATTGTTCAAAAAGAAATTGCAGACGCCTTGGCAGAGCAACAACAAAACACAACAGGATTTGAAGGTTTTGGTGAAGAAGGGCAAACATCGAGCAACGGGAAATGGTATTTTTACAACATTCAATTATCAGGCTTTGGTCAGCAAAAGTTTTTCCAAACTTGGGGAAATAGACCGTATGAAGAAAATTGGCGTATGTCAGATAAAAGTACTTTTAGGTCTAGTCAAGAAGATGAAAATATGGAGGCAGAAGTTGTAATTGACGAGTCAGAAAAGTATGATGTAGACACGTATCTGGCGTTAATTCCTACAGATCAAAATGTGATAGACAGTTTGTCATTCAAACGAAACGATGCGTATTACAATTTAGGGTTAATATATAAGGAGCAATTTAAAGAGTTAGAATTAGCAGCATATCGCTTTGAAGACTTATTGACTTTTTATCCAGAAGAAAGATTGATTCTCCCAACAAAATATCATCTTTATAAAATATATTCAGCGTTAGGCTTACCTAAAACTGATTTTTATAGCGATGATATTGTTACCAATTATCCAGATACAAAATATGCAAAAATAATTTTGGACCCAGCAAGTGTAGTTGCAAATGCTGATGATGAAAACTCACCAGAGCATATTTACGAAGATGTTTATTGCGATTATGACGGCGCCTATTATGACAGCGTTTTAGTTAGAACCGAAAAAGCAATTGACCAATATATTGACTTGCCAATTCTTCCAAAGTTTGAATTATTAAGAGCTTTTGCCATTGGTAAAACTCAAGGAGTTGATGCATTTAAAACCGCCTTAGAATTTGTAGCCTTAAATTACTCGAACACCGAAGAAGGGAAAAAAGCCCAAGAGGTAATTGAAACAATTAACAAAAAAGATTAACATATAAACCCCAAAATTATGTTTGCAGACAAAAAAAATACCAATCAAGTTTTAGAACGCAATATCATTGCGAAGAATACGACGATTACCGGAGATATAAAATCTGATGGTGACTTTAGAATTGACGGAACCGTTGAAGGAACAATTATAACTAAAGGTAGAGTTGTAGTTGGAGTTAAAGGAATTATTAATGGCAATGTTCAATGTGGCAATGCCGATATTGAAGGCGCATTTACCGGTAAATTAATTGTTTCTGAATTGTTGACTGTAAAAAGCTCAGCAAAAATAAACGGCGAAGTATTTATCAATAAATTGTCTGTAGAGCCTGGTGCGACTTTTAACGCAACTTGCGAGATGAAATCTGGCGTAAAAGAATTAAAAGATGGATTTAAAAAAGCCGAAAAAACCGCTTAATAAATATTTACACCTCACGGGGATTACATTTCAAATGGGTGCTACTATTTATTTGGCAGTCTATTTAGGCAAGTGGTTGGATGCTGCATATCCGAATGAAAAAAACTGGTTTACCTTAATAATGACACTTGTCGGATTGGTCATCGCATTGTATGCCGTGGTAGTCCAAACAAAAAAATTGAATGACTAATGCGTGCTATTTTCAACTATTTATCTAAATTATTTTTAACGCTTGTTTTAGTTTTTTCTATACACATTGCAACATTATATTTTCTTGAGTTGCCGCTTTTTGAAAATATGATTGTCCAATCTTATGTCATAAATTTTGTTTTGGCTGTAATTGTTTTATTGGTGATTGAAAAAACCATGCAAAAACAATCGTCACAAGCAGGATTTATTTTTATGGCAGGCAGTGGTTTAAAGTTTCTCGTTTTCTTTCTTGTTTTTTATCCATCATATCAAGCAGATGGAGAGATGAAAACTATCGAATTTATCACTTTTTTTATTCCGTATGCATTGTGTTTAATTGCTGATGTTATCTACCTTTCTAAACAGCTTAATAATCAGACCTATTCCTGACAAATCTATTCTGTAAAAAAGAGTGAAAATTGTTTTTTCCTTTTGATAAAGAACAGTATTTTTGCACGGATTTTTAAAGACACTATAATTTGTTTTCTATGCAAAGATTTTCATTAGTAAAATTTCTTACTATCGTACTTTTAGTTTTTAGTACAACCCTGTTTGCACAACATGAGCAAAATGAGGAGCATGAAGGTTCTCCAAAAGAGGTTAGCTTCAAAGAAAAAATCAAAGAAAGTATCAACCATCACTTGTTAGATTCTCATGATTTTACTTTTTTCAGTGATTCTGAAACAGGTGTGCATTATGGTTTCCCGCTTCCTGTGATTTTATGGGATAATGGATTGCAAATTTTTTCTTCATCAAAATTTCATCACGGTGAAACAGTTGCAGAAAACGATGGCAACTTCTACAAATTATATCACAACAAAGTTTACAAAACAGATGCTGAAGGATCTATTTCTTTAGATGATCATCATCACCCAACAAATGCAAAACCTTTAGATTTTTCAATCACAAAAAGTGTATTGATGATTTTTATTACAGGACTTTTAATGTGGTTGGCTTTTGTAGGTATGGCAAAATCATTTAAGAAAGGACCAATCGTAACTGGTGCAGGTAGATTCTTAGAACCGATCATCTTATATATTAGAGACGAAATTGCGATTCCGAATATCGGCGAAAAGAGATACAGAAAATACATGCCTTATTTATTAACCGTATTTTTCTTTGTATGGTTCTTAAATTTATTTGGATTGACTCCATTAGGAGTGAATGTAACAGGTAACATCGCAGTTACTTTTGCATTGGCAATCATCACATTTTTAATCACACAATTTTCAGGAAATAAAAATTACTGGAAACATATCTTTTGGATGCCAGGGGTTCCGGTACCAATGAAAATAATATTAGCTCCTATAGAATTATTAGGAGTAATTATTAAACCTTTTGCTTTAATGATTCGTTTGTACGCAAACATTATGGCAGGACACATTGTTTTGATGAGTTTGATAGGTTTAATATTTGTGTTCCAAAATTGGATTGGTAGTAGTTTAACATTCGTGTTATCCTTTGCCATTTCTTTGATAGAACTTTTAGTAGCTTTATTACAAGCATATATCTTCACCATGTTATCAGCCTTATATTTTGGCTTTGCTGTTGAAGAGCATGATGAAGCACATTAATTTGAATGTTTAATTTTTAATTATATATATTATGGAAATTCCAGCAATCGTAGGAGCAGGTTTAGTAGTAATTGGTGCCGGTATCGGTATCGGTAGAATTGGTGGTTCAGCAATGGACGCTATCGCTCGTCAGCCAGAAGCTTACGGAAAAATTCAAACAGCAATGTTGATCGCAGCAGCGCTAATTGAAGGTATTGGTTTCGCTGCATTATTTGCAGTTTAACAACAAGCCAAAACAACAATTGCAACGGTTGGTTGCAATTGTTGTTTAATTAAAATTTAAAAAAATATTTAAAATATAATCGATGGAAAAGTTAATAAACGATTTCTCTTTTGGACTGTTCTTTTGGCAAATGACACTTTTTTTGTTGTTGCTTTTATCATTAAGAAAGTTTGCTTGGAAACCTATTCTTTCAGCACTTGATGATAGAGAAAAGCAACAACAAAAAAAGTGTCATTTGCCAAAAGAACAGTCCAAAAGAGAAATCGTTTATTAACTTTTCCATC
>NVSL01000047.1 GCA_002401215.1 Flavobacteriaceae bacterium
ATTGTCCAATATTCCTCACTGCTGCCTCCCGTAGGAGTCTGGTCCGTGTCTCAGTACCAGTGTGGGGGATCTCCCTCTCAGGACCCCTATTTATCGTAGTCTTGGTAAGCCATTACCTTACCAACTAACTAATAAAACGCATGCCCATCTTTTACCGCCGAAACTTTAAATTAAAACTCAGGAGAGTCTTAATTATTATGGAGTATTAATCTTCATTTCTAAAGGCTATTCTCCAGTAAAAGGTAGGTTGCATACGCGTTACGCACCCGTGCGCCGGTCGTCAGCAAATAGCAAGCTATCTCTGTTACCCCTCGACTTGCATGTGTTAAGCCTGCCGCTAGCGTTCATCCTGAGCCAGGATCAAACTCTTCATTGTATAAACTTTATATAATTTATAATGTGAATAGTCTCAAAAAAATTTAGAAGTGTTTCCTAAAAAACAACATCCGGTCTTTTACTCAATTTACGCTGTCAATTTCAATATTTTCAATGAACTTTGTTCTTGTACTTTTTCTTAGCGGGTGCAAATATAAAACTTATTTTATTCCTAACAAGTAAAAATAAATATATTTTTTAATTTATTTTAAACCCCTACTAAACCAAAATCTGAATGAACACGATTAACGAATTAATCGGGGTGCAAAACTAAATATTATTTAGTTATAATCACCATAAAAATTAAACTTTTTTAAAGTTATTTTTACCCCTATTTCAAACCTCTAAAGAACGTCGCTAATCCGTAATCTATATCTCTCGTTAGCGGATGCAAATATACAATGTATTTGCAATTAAACAAGTGAAAAATATATTGTTTTTGAATTAATTTTAAAATCATTTGTAAGCCCTTATAAATAGGTGATTTATGTAGAAATAAAAATCTTAAATAATTCTGTTTTATAAGATAACTTTAACGACCATTTCTTTTGACGCATCACAAACGTCACATCTGTAATTATTAGGAATATTTTTTAATGAAATTTCGGAATCCCCAACTACTTGTTTGTCATGCCAATAATCACCTAAAACAGTCAAACAATCTGAGCATTGAAAAACCTCATCTTTTTTAGATTTTAAATTGACCTTGTTTTCAGAATTCTCAACCGTATTTTCATCACCCAATTGATTAAAATACATCTTACTCAATTCCATCAATAAACCAGACAATTCTATTTTATCAACATCTTGTGCATAGACCAAATATTTATGATTATTAGGATCGAACTTTTCGGAGTACAATACATTATAAGTGGGACGTACCTCAAAATCTTTTACAATATTCGGGACGCTGTTCTTTTCGACCACAATAGAGGTAAAGTAAATATTCGATTCATCTCTATTGGTTACAGCAAATGTTAATCCGTAGGTGCTAATGTCATTCTGATCAAAATTACGGACAATGAATTTCTTTAACTGCAAAGCTTCATCATCATTAACTGGCAAATGCCAATTTAACTCGAGTAAAGAATGCCTGATATTAATCCCCGATTTTCCTAAAAACCGTTCTAAACTCAATTTGCTTTCTGACGGAATCCCTTTGACAATAAAAGATTTCCATGGAGTAATAGAAATTTTACCAATTCTATTATCTAAACAGAAGTCACAGAAATCACGCAAAAAATCAATATAGTAATTGTTATTTCTCCAATAAAGCCCCAACCAATATTGATTGATTCCCATTTTATTCATCCCTTCATAATAAGGAAAGGGTTTAAAAGTTGTAATCAATTCTTTTTCTATCGTCCTAGAATTTGTTTCTATCTGACTGTTGACCAACATAAACAATTCATCGACATCATCAGCATCGGCATACACCTCTTCAATTACCTTAGAAACCTCAGCGATATCCCAACTATATATAAGGACAGGGTAAAAAACCGAATTCTCGAAATTTGGCAAGTGCAAATTCAAATACCAATAATCTTCGTTATCCGAAGCCACAAAATTAAGCTGTCCACTAAACAGGGGAACTAATTGCTGCTTGGGATCGGTAATATTGATTTTTAACTTTGGCTGGTATTTAAAATTTTCTACTATATATAAATAGGTCGCCGAACCCAACCAAGTTGTCGATTCGAAAATATCAGCAGCGACATAAGAAGAAACTATATTCTGACGATTGACATCAGTTACCAAATCGATATTTAAAATAGGATCCTCGTTCTCTAAATTCTCTTCCTTATTATATACCGGAAAAATGATATCTTGTCTCGACCCGAAATGAAGTTCTTTTAACCCCAACGAATCTGCATAATTTACAATTTGCTTTAATTCGCTTGGAGATAAAATCCCTCCTTTAACAAATACTCTTTTTAATTCTTTCATACCTCAACCAATTCTTTTTGTTTTGCTAACAATAAAATATCTTTCACTTCGGGCTTGCAACTTCCGCAACCCAATCCTGCACCGGTGGTTTTACAAACTTCTGCCAAGGTATTACAACCCGATGCAACAGCTTCTTGAATATTTCCTACCCCGACTTGACTACACGAACAAACCAATTTTCCAATTACAGGAATTGATGGTTCGTTTGACCGCAATAATTCTGATCGTTTGTCACCCAATTCAATTTTATCTTCTATCAAAGTTTTGAATTCTGCAAAGTCACTTTTATCACCCATCAAAACTGCACCTATTAATTTATCATCTCTAATGATACATCTTTTGTAATATTTTTTGTTGATGTCCATAAAGATAACCTCTTCATACGATGTGTCTTTTTTAGAAAACAACACCGTACCAATACTACATAATTCCAAATCTTTAAATTTGAGAATATTCATCAAAACAGACCCTGAATAAATACTTCCCAAATCACCTAAAATATATTTTACAGCAACATCGGCTTGTTGTTCTGCTGCGGATGTTATTCCGTAAATAAAATTCTCAAATTCTGCAATCTCACCCAAAGCAAAAATTGAAGGGTCGCTCGTTTTTAAATGTTGATTTACAACTACACCCCTAATACAATCTAACTTTGCAGCTCGTGCAATTTCTATATTCGGAATCGTACCAATTGCATAAACAACTGCATTCCCTGTAATAACTTTTCCTGTTTTTAAAGTGATTGACAAACTGTTTGGCGCAAACTCTTCTTCAAAAACAGTACTCACTTCATTGTCAAAATAGATATTGATTCCTCTTTCTCTAACATCTTCTGCCAACAATCTACTCGCCACCAAATCTAGTTGACGCTCCATCAATCGCGATGCTCTTTGCACAATCGTAATCTGAATATTTTTCTTATTTAATGTTGCAGCCAATTCTAAACCCAACAAGCCGCCACCAATAATAACAACATGCTGCTCCTCTTCGCTCAACCCTGTTTTATCTAGGTGACTCTTTAACTTTTCTGCATCCTCTCTATTTCTTAAAGTAAACCTTCCTGGAGAATCTAACTGTGCATTGTTAGGAACAAATGCCCTACTCCCCGTTGCCAAAATTAACAAGTCATAATTGTGACTGACACCATCACTATCAACAATAATTTTATTTATTTTATCTATATTTTTGACTGACACTTCTGCGTGCAATTGAACGTTTAGTTTCTCTATTTCACCTTTTTTAAGTTTTTCTAATTGTCCCCACTCTAACTCGTCACTCACATATTCTGGCAATAAAACACGATTATAAAACGGGTCTTTTTCTTTCGAAAAAACTAATATTTCATCTTCCTGATTTTTTTCGCGATACGATTGAACAAATCGAAATGCTGCTGCTCCTGCTCCAACTACAACAATTTTTTGAGCTTTCTTTTTAAACTTAGCCACCTCAACAGCACTGAATTTAAAATCTGGTTCTTTAGAAATTGGATCGATTAAATTACAGGTTAAATTATTTACTCTCCCAAAATCATTGCCCAATATCTTACCCCAATGCATCGGCAAAAAGACAACTCCTTTTTTAATATCATTGCTGATTTTCACTTGAACCCTAACTTCTCCTCTACCCGACTTTACGACAACAATATCCTCTTTATTCAGGTTTCTATTATCTGCATCCGCTAAATTCATCTCTAAAAAAGGCAGCGGAATGTGCATGTTCAATCGATGAACTTTTCCTGTTCTTGTCCTTGTATGCCATTGATCTCTAATCCTACCCGTAGTCAAAATTAGCGGAAAATCTTTAGATATTTTTTCAGATTGATTTTCAGTAAACTGCGGCACATTGAATTGCGCTTTACCATTTTCCGTATAAAACTCTTTATCTAAAAACAACCTTTCTGTTCCTTTATGATTCTTAGTCGGGATTGGCCATTGCATACTTCCTTCCTCAATCAAACGCTCATACGACAATCCAGAAACATCAATCGGAGTTCCTTTTGTAAGCAACGAATGCTCATCAAAAATCTCACTTGTATTTTCATAATCAAATCCAGAGAAATCCATTTTCTGAGCAAACTTTGTAAAAATCTCCACATCGGGCAACGCCTCTCCAGGAGCATCAATTGCTTTTTCTAAATAACTAATTCTACGCTCAGAATTTGTCATTGTTCCTTCCTTCTCTAACCATCCCGCGGCAGGCAACACCAAATCGGCATATTTTACAGTTTCAGAATTGTTAGAAATATCCTGAACAATCACAAATTTCGCTTTTTTCAAAGCCTCTTCTACTTTTAAAGAATCGGGTAAACTCACCACCGGGTTTGTGCAAACAATCCAAATTGCTTTTAACTTTCCGGTATGCAATGCATCGAACATTTCTGTGGCTGTCAATCCGGGTTTTTCTGAGATTTCTTTTCCTCCCCAAAAATCAGCAACTTCTTTTCTATGGATTGGATTTGCCAAATCTTTGTGAGCAGCTAACAAGTTTGCCATCCCCCCAACTTCTCTGCCGCCCATCGCGTTTGGCTGACCCGTTAATGAGAAAGGTCCCGAACCTGGTTTCCCAATTTGCCCCGTCAATAAAGAGATATTTAATAAGGATACATTTTTATCAACACCAATCACACTCTGATTTAAGCCCATCGTCCACATACTCAAAAATGCATTTGCATCTCCAATATATTCTGCAGCTAATTCAATTTCATCAACTGAAAGTCCACAAATTTTAGCTGCATTTTCAATTGTAGTTTTTAAAACTAGCTCCTTAATCAACTCATAATTCGAGGTGTGATTTTCGATAAAATCGACATCAATTTTTTTATTTTCGATAAGCAATCTCGCAATTGCATTGTTCAAAACCACATCCGTCCCCGGTGTCAATTGCAAATGCAAATCGGCAATTGTACAAGTTTGAGTTTTTCGCGGATCGATTACAATAATTTTTATATCAGGATTTTCTTCCTTATGTTTTTCTAATCTCCTAAATAAAATTGGATGACACCACGCAGGATTCGCACCTGTAATCAAAAAACAATCTGCCAATTCAATATCATCATACGAAATCGGAACCGTGTCATCACCCAACGCTTTTTTATAACCAACAACCGCTGAGCTCATACAGAGTCTAGAATTTGTATCGATATTGTTTGTTCCGATAAATCCTTTTGCAATTTTATTTATGATGTAATATTCCTCCGTCAAACACTGACCAGAAACATAGAACCCGACACTATCAGGACCGAATTTTTTGATAATCGATTTAAAAACAGCCGCGGCGCGATCCATGGCTGTATCCCAAGAAACTTGCTGCATATCACCACTTCTATTCCAGCGCATCTGCGGATGTAAAATTCTGTCAGATGTATCCTGAACGACATAATTCAAGTTCATTCCTTTAGAACAAAGCATCCCTTTATTAACAGGATAATCAGGGTCTCCCTTCACAGAGATGTTTCCGCTTACGTCCTTATCTACAAGAATTCCACAACCAACTCCACAATATGAACAGGTTGTTTTATATGATTTATTTACTGACATAATCCTAATTTTAGATATCTACAAAAGTAATTTATTACGTATTAATACGTAGAAGTATTATCGTAAAAATGAAATGGTATTTTTAAGGGATTGACAGTTTTAAATGGCAATATTGGCGATAAAGTAAATTATGATAAATTGTTTTTTGAAGCTACGGCAGATAATTCCATCAAATTTTTAACTCCCATTTTTTTCATTAAATTAAAACGATGTGTTTCAACGGTTCGCTTGCTATTTTCTAGAGTTGAAGCAATCTCAACATTGGTTTTTCCAGAGAGGATTAAAGACAAAATCCGTTTTTCCTTTTTTGTCAAATTAAAAGGGTCTGACACCTGTTCTGAAATTTCATTTTTTGGTTGACTAGAGCTGTTCTGCAAAAAGTTAGAAACGATAACATTTGAGATGTCTCCGCTAAAATATTTGCCACCATTATTGACCGTATGTATAGCCTTGATGAATTCTTTTTTATCTGTATCTTTTAATAAATACCCACTCGCGCCAGCCTTTATAGATTGAATAATATAATCTTCAGAATCGTGCATTGACAAAACAATCGCTTTGGTTTTTGTATTTAATTTTTGAAGTTTTCCAACCGCTTCAATACCATTCATTTCTGGCATCCTAACATCAATAATCAACACATCTGGTTGAATACTTTCTACAATATCTATGGCTTCGAATCCGTTTGACCCTTCAGCAATTACTTCAATATCATGTTCTTCTTCGAGCAAAGATTTAATTCCGTTTCTCACCAGTTTGTGATCATCAACCAATGCAATTCTAATTTGATTTTTCAAAGTTATTTAATTATGTATCCGAAACAAATATACGTATTTTTACCTATTCTATATTTTGACAAAAATAGAGAGGAATTCACTAAAAAATTCTCTTACTCAAACCCAAGCTTTATCACTTTAACCCGGTTCATTTTATTTACAACTGCATGCATCCAAATCAGGCTTACAATAGATAATCCTGCAATTAAAATCCAGCAACTAGACCAAATTCCTGTTCCGTCTTTTAAATACCCAAAAACAATAGGAGAAACAAAACCACCGAGACCACCAAGCACGCCAACCATACCGCCAACAACACCAACTTCTTGTGGAAAGTAATCTGGAATATGTTTGTAAATTGCCGCCATTCCTGTACCCCAAACACATCCCAATAAAATAATAATTGTAACATAAACAGCTACATTTTTGGGAGTCCAGATAATTAGAATCCCACTAATAATAAGAGAGAAAATGAGCACAAAATACAAGACTTTTCTAGCCCCTACTTTATCTGAAATATAACCGCCAATCGCTCTAACAAAACTCGATGCAATTACAAAAGTTGCCACATACATTCCTGCAGTCTCCCTATCTAATCCATACACATTTTTATAAATTGGTTGCAACCAGTTTACGAAAGCCACGAAGCCTCCAAAAACCAAAAAGTAGTACAACCCAAACCTCCAAACTCTCGCTTCTTTAAGTGGGGATAGCATTCCTACCAAGGTTTTAGAACTGTTTTCTGGTTTTTTATTTTCGGCAAAAAAGAAAAAGACAATCGCCATCAACACCAAAACCACCGCATATATTTGTGGTAAAGTTGACCAACCTTCTATGTTAGATCCGCCATCCGTTAAATAGGTTAATAATTTTGGAGCGAACATTGCGGTTAATGCTGCGCCAATATTCCCCATTCCAAAAAGCCCCAAAGCAAACCCTTGTTTTTCTTTTGGAAACCAGATTGATGTATAGCCAATCCCAACAGCAAAACTGGTTCCGACCAATCCGAAACCTACACCGCAAATTGCAAAGGGCCAAAATCCACTTGCGTAGGATACTAAAAAAGTAGGAATCGCACTCAACAATAACAAACCAATCATAATGGGTTTACCGCCAAATTTATCGGTTAAAATTCCAACGGGCAATCTAAATATTGATCCTGTTAAAACAGGGATTGCCATCAAATAACCAATCTCTATTGACGACCATTGACTCCACTCGAATTTATCGACAAGAAAGGTAATTAGCACACTGTTGATCATCCATACAAAAAAACATATTGTAAATGCCAAGGTGTTTAGAAATAATATTTTGTTTGCTTTTGATGCTGAAGTTGTATTCATACTGTTTAATTTAGTTATGCCACAAAATTAAACAACTACGTATATATACGCAATTTATTAAATGATAAACTACGTATCAATAACGATTATTATTGATTACAAAAAAGGAATGCTATTAATTTTTACTAAACACAAAATAGTCTTTCGTATTTGTTGAATCATCAAAAAAATAAAACTAAGAACTACGTATATTGTTTAGAAATTAAATTCTAGTACGCGTTGAATTTCTTCTTCAAGAAAAGAAGGATGCTCACCAACAACATCTCCAATAACAATAATTCCTGGAGCAGAATAATCGATTGTATCGATAACATTTTTATAATTACCAAGCGTATCAATTGTGATTTTTTCGTTTGATAAAGTACCGTTCTGAATGATAGCAAATGGAGTGAATTTATGACGGTGCTTTTTCACCTCACTCATTATTATTGAGAAATTTCGAAGCCCCATCAACACCACTAAAGTAGCGGATGATTGTGCGCCAAGTGCAATATCTTTTGATATATTTCCGTTAGATGTAGTTCCTGTAATCACCCAAAAACTCTCATTAACATTACGTTTTGTCAACGGAATCCCTTGATTTGCAGGAACAGCCAAAGCACTACTTATTCCAGGGACAACTTCTGTAGCGACTCCACGACTTTCAATATAATTTACTTCTTCACAACCTCTACCAAATACAAATGGATCACCTCCTTTTAAACGAACTACTGTTCCAAATCCTAAGGCATAATCAACTAACATTTCGTTGATTTCAATTTGAGAATATGCATGCTTATTAAATCTTTTACCTACATAAATACATTTAGCATTTTCAGAAGCATAATTCAATAATTCTTTATTTACTAAAGCATCATATAAAATAATGTTTGCACTTTKAATAGCATTCAAACCTTTAAGTGTAATCAATTCTACATCTCCAGGTCCAGCTCCTACCAATATCACTTTCGGATTTTTAATACTGCTTTTCATACATCTTTATATTTATATTCTCAATTATTTTAGATTCCACAAAAATACGTATTTAATTAAAAACAATCACCATAAAATTTATTTTCTASKTWTAWWTACTTATTTTTGTTGCGTAGAATTTTAATTTTATACGTATTATGAAAACTATTATTGTTGTAGGAAACGGAATGGTTGGTTACAAATTTTGTGAGAAATTCGTAAGCAAAGCATCTAAAGAGAAATTTAAACTTATTGTTTTTGGAGAAGAACCAAGACCCGCTTATGATCGTGTTCACTTGAGCGCCTTCTTTAAAAAGTCTGATGCAAAAGCTTTAGAAATGGCACCGATATCATGGTACGAAGAAAATGGAATCGAATTAATTACCAACGAAAGGGTTATTGATATTCGCCGAAAAGAACAATGCATTTCTACCATAAATGATAAAAACTACAATTACGACTACTTAGTTCTTGCAACAGGATCGTCTGCATTTGTACCTCCAATAAAAGGAGTGAACAAAAAAGGAGTATTTGTTTATAGAACTATCGAAGACTTAGAAGGAATGCTTGCCTACGCCGAAGAAATCAAAGAAAAAAATCCGAAGGCAAAAGCAGCAATTTTAGGAGGTGGACTCTTAGGGTTAGAAGCTGGAAAAGCAGTAATGGATATGGGATTAGAACCACATGTTGTGGAATTCGCTCCTAAATTAATGCCGAGACAATTAGATGCGAGAAGTAGTAAAATTTTACAATTAAAATTAGAGTCTATCGGAATCAACATTCACCTAAGTAAAGCGACCAATCAAATTTTAGGAAATGGTTGCATCACCGGAATGGAATTTGGCGAAGATGATATTTTAGACGTTGATATGTTGGTGATTTCAGCCGGAATTCGCCCCAGAGATGAGTTGGCAAAAACCTGCAATCTAGAAATGGGAGTTCGAGGAGGCATTATCGTCAATAATAAAATGCAAACCAACGACCCAAAAATATATGCCATCGGAGAAGTTGCTCTTTACAACGAAATGATTTACGGATTGGTTGCTCCGGGTTATGAAATGGCCGATGTGGCGGTTGATCAAATTATTGGCAAAGAAACCCTAATGAGTAAAGATATAGATATGAGCACCAAATTAAAACTAATTGGTGTTGATGTGGCAAGTTTCGGCGAGCCATTTATGCCTGCTAATAAAGCACACTCCGTATTATTTGAAGACAAAACGAAAAGCTTGTATAAAAGGATAAATGTGAGTCATGATGGTAAAAAATTATTGGGCGGAATCTTAGTTGGAGATGCTACTGATTACAACATGCTTCATCAAATTTATTTGAATGGAATGCCGATTCCCGAAAACCCAGAAGAACTAATTTTAGGTGCTCGTGGAGAAGGCGGCGCATCCTTCGGAAGTGTTTTAGATCTACCAGATACCGCGCAAGTTTGTTCTTGCGAAAGTATTAGCAAAGGTGATATTTGTTCAAAAATATTGGATGAATCTTGTACAAGTTTTTCTGATATAGTTTCAGAAACCAAAGCAACAACGGGTTGTGGGGGCTGCAAACCTATGGTAGTTGATTTGGTAAACGAGACTTTAAAATCACTCGGAAAGACAGTTAAAGAAATTATTTGCGAGCATTTCGATTATTCTCGTCAAGAGTTATTTGGGATTATCAAAGTAAAAAATATGACTTCGTTTGACAAAGTAATTGACAGCCACGGCAAAGGTCATGGTTGCGAAATCTGCAAGCCACTTGTCGCTTCAATTTTTGCGAGTTTGTATAATGATACGGCAAATAAAGAAGCTGAGATTCAGGATACAAATGATAAATTTTTGGCAAACATCCAACGAAATGGAACCTATTCGGTTGTGCCGAGAATCCCCGGAGGAGAAATCACACCAGAAAAATTAATCGTGATTGGAGAGGTTGGAAAAAAATACAAGCTCTATACAAAAATTACGGGTGGGCAACGCATCGATTTGTTCGGAGCTCAATTAAAAGATTTACCCGCAATTTGGAGAGAATTAATTGATGCAGGTTTTGAAAGTGGCCATGCCTACGGAAAATCTTTGAGAACCGTAAAAAGTTGCGTAGGATCAACATGGTGTAGGTACGGAATGGACGAAAGTGTCAGTTTCGCCATCGAATTAGAAAACAGGTATAAAGGGCTGCGATCTCCTCACAAATTAAAAGGTGGCGTATCTGGATGTATCCGCGAATGTGCCGAAGCAAGAGGAAAAGATYTCGGAGTAATCGCTGTTGAAGGCGGATGGAATTTATACGTTGGCGGTAACGGTGGTGCAACTCCAAAACACGCGATATTACTGGCAGAACAGATAGACAATCAAACTTGTATCAAATACCTCGACCGATTCTTGATGTACTATATAAGGACTGCCGCTCCTTTACAAAGAACCGCTGCTTGGCTAGATAAATTAGAAGGTGGCATTGAGCAATTGAAAAAAATTGTGATTGAGGATAGCTTGAGTTTGGCATCGGAATTAGAAAGTGAAATGCAATTTTTAGTGGATGCTTATGAATGTGAATGGAAACAAGCCATAGAAAGTGAAGAGACTCAAAAGCGTTTTAATCATTTTGTAAATTCTGATGAAACGGATGATAACATTGTTTTTGTTCCGATGCGTGAGCAGAATATGCCGAAGCAGTGGGCAGAATAGATGTTAGACTTTGGACAACAGAATATAGACTAGAGAAAAGAGACTCAAAAAAAAATACTAAACATTAGAAAAGAAATTTTAAAATGGATTCAATTTTATCAACATATAAAACGACAACAGTAAAAAATGTGGCGGTTTGGTTTAAGGCTGGTGCGGCTTCTGACTTTACCGATAACGGAGGTTCTTGTATTAAATATAAGGGCAAGCAAATTGCAGTTTTTAATTTTAAGCGCGAAAATAAATGGTATGCGTGTCAGAATTTATGTCCGCATAAATTAGAAATGGTATTGTCTCGTGGGATGATTGGTGATGATAATGGGATCCCAAAAGTTGCTTGCCCGATGCATAAAAAATCCTTTTCCTTAGAAAATGGTGAAAATTTAAATGGTGATTTGGATGCGATTGCGACCTACCCTGTAAAGATTGAGGGTGGTTTTGTTTTTGTGGGATTTGATGATTAAATAAAACTGTTCGCTGTTGGCTGTTTAGGGTTTTCTACTTAATTTTGACTTAAACCAACAACACACATTTTGACTACACAATTCAACAAAGCAATTCAATTATTTGACGCCGCAAACTCGAAAGATCCGTTTACCGAAACTGTAAATGAAAAATCTTTTCCGAAAGAATTATTATACGCACAAAGGATGAGTGAACAACTCAACAACTTTTCCCCAAACGCATCAGAATCGGTGCAATTAGCTGTGCGATGCCAACATATTTGCAGATGGGAAATTCCGAGAGATTCTTATGAAATGAATCGGGTTGGATATTTAACTTGGCGCAGAGACTTGGCAAAATTCCACGCTAAAAAAGCTGCAAGTATTTTAACCGAAGTTGGATATGACACTGATATAATTGAAGAGGTTACTTCTTTGCTTCAAAAAAAACAGCTTAAGAAAAATGAAGACTCTCAGCTTTTAGAGGATGTTGTTTGTTTGGTATTTTTAAATTTCTATTTCGATAAATTTTCACAAAAATATGCTGAGCAAAAWCTGATTGATATCCTTCAAAAAACTTGGGGAAAAATGTCTGGCAAAGGACATGAAGCGGCACTTAAATTAGACCTCTCTTCAAACTCAAAAGAACTCATTAAAAAAGCATTGGCTTAATTTTAGTCTATGAAAAAAGTCGAATCTCATAACAATTTAGACGATGCAACTTCGCAAGAGTTGCAAGAATTGAATTATGCCATTGACAATGCCACCTTATTTGTAAGTGCAAATTCCGAAGGAAACGCACTCTATATGAGTAAGAAATTTCAAAAGTTGTTGGGGCTAACTCCCAAGAATATAAAAGGCTCCGTAGAGGAATTAATCACCAAAGATGAAGGACAGCGAATTTACCTAAAAGAACTTATTCAGCAACGGAAAAAAATTAGAACTGAAGAGATTGAAATTGTAACGCAAGAAAATAAAAACTTATGGTTAGAGATTTCTTTGATTCCGATGAGCCGTGTTAGCCTTGAACAAAAAACCTTGATTCTCTGTTCTGATATCACTAAAAGAAAACAAAACGAACAGGAGCTAAAAAAAATATCGAAAGAAAAATACAAAGAGAAAATTCTGCTGCAACAAACAATTTCTAGCAAAATTATTGAAGCTCAGGAAGAAGAAAGAAAACGTATTGCCAAAGATATTCATGACGGAATTGGGCAAATGCTGACCGCATTAAAATTTAATGTCGAAGGAATTAATATTGACAATAAAGAAAGCTTATCAAGAAAAATTGAAGACTTAAAATCCCTTTCAAAAGAACTTATCCAAGGAGTGAGAATGGCGACTTTTAATTTAACTCCGCCCGAATTAACCGACCACGGAATAGCATCTGCATTGCAAACCTTAACATCCAAATTAGCAAAGCTTACCGGTAAAAATATCCTCTTTGAAAATAGTACAAACTTCGACATTCGCTTAGATTCATTAACCGAAATAAATCTTTATCGAATTAGTCAAGAAGCCGTAAACAATGCCATAAAATATGCTGAATCAAATTACATTTTCGTCAAAATAAATCACAGCAATGATTTGTTAAGTATCTCAATTGAAGACGATGGAAATGGTTTTGACATCAGCCTAAAAAACCCAAAAACATCCAAAGGAATGGGATTGGTTTTTATGGAAGAACGAATTAAATATATTGATGGAAGGTTGTTTATAAATTCTGAGAAAGGGCTGGGGACTAAGATTACGATTAATACTCCGATTTAGTTGGTAGTTTTTAGTTGATAGTTTTTAGTTTAGGGATTCGGATGTCAGTTTGCAGTCGCAGTTTACAGTTTCTGGATTCAGATTGAGAGATTCGATGGAGAGATCCGATGGAGAGATCCGATGGCGGGATTCAGTGGTAGTTTTTGGCTGATATTATCATAAATAAAAGTCGTAAAACAAATCCTCATTTAAAATTTAATAACTGATAGATTTCTAATATCTTTGCACTCTTAATTTTATAAAAAATGATAAAGATTACATTGCCCGATGGTTCGGTAAAAGAATTTGAAAACGGAAGCACTCCGATGGATGTTGCCGTGAGTATTAGTAGTGGTTTTGCAAGAAACGTAATTTCTGCAAAGTTCAATAACACAACTATTGAAACCATTACACCCCTTACCACCGATGGCGATTTAGTACTTTATAGTTTTAATGATGACGAAGGTAAAAAAGCTTTTTGGCATTCATCTGCTCACCTGTTAGCACAAGCTATTTTATTTTTTCATCCGAATGCAAAGTTAACGATTGGTCCTGCTATTGATAACGGATTTTATTATGATTTGGACTTGAGTGATGAAGTGATTTCAGAAAAAGACTTCAAGAAAATTGAAGATAAGATGATTGAATTCGCACGTGGAAAACACCATTTCCAATTACGCGAAGTTTCAAAAGCAGCTGCTTTAGATTTTTACAAAAAACAAAACAACGAATATAAAGTTGAGTTGATAGAAAACTTAACTGACGGCGAAATCACATTTTGTGACCATGCCGATTTTACAGATTTATGTCGTGGTGGACATATCCCAAATACAGGAATAATCAAAGCTGTAAAAGTGATGAGTGCTGCAGGTGCCTATTGGAGAGGTGACGAAAACAATACGCAGTTAACGCGTATCTACGGAATCTCATTTCCAAAACAAAAGTTGCTGACTGAGTATCTTGAGAAATTAGAATTGGCAAAACAACGTGATCACCGTAAACTTGGAAAAGAATTAGAGCTATTCGCTTTCTCTCCAAGAGTTGGTCAGGGGTTGCCATTGTGGTTGCCAAAAGGAGCTGCTTTGCGAGAGCGTTTAGAAAACTTTTTAAAAGCTGCTCAGAAAAAAGCAGGCTACGAATTGGTAATGACTCCGCATATCGGTCAAAAAGAATTGTATGTGACTTCTGGTCATTACGAAAAATATGGTGCCGATAGTTTTCAACCAATCCACACTCCAAAAGACGATGAAGAATTTTTATTAAAGCCGATGAATTGCCCACATCATTGTGAGATTTATCGCGTAAAACCATATTCGTATAAAGAGTTACCGAAACGATTTGCAGAATTTGGCACTGTATATAGATATGAACAAAGTGGTGAGTTACACGGGTTAACACGAGTACGCTGCTTTACTCAAGATGATGCACATATTTTCTGCACTCCAGATCAATTGCATGATGAGTTTATGAGCGTAATCGATTTAGTATTGTATGTTTTTGGATCTTTAGGATTCGAAGATTTTACAGCGCAAATTTCGTTGCGCGACCCAGAGGATAAAGAAAAATATATCGGCTCTGATGAAAATTGGGAAAAAGCTGAAAAGGCGATTATCCATGCTGCAAAAGAAAAAGGTTTAAAAACGACTACAGAATATGGCGAAGCTGCCTTTTATGGTCCAAAATTAGACTTTATGGTAAAGGATGTTTTGGGTAGAAATTGGCAATTAGGAACCATCCAAGTTGATTATAATTTACCTGAACGCTTTGATTTACAATACAAAGGAGCAGACAATCAAATGCATAGACCTGTGATGATTCACCGAGCACCATTTGGATCAATGGAACGTTTTATCGCAATTTTATTAGAGAATACAGGAGGTAATTTCCCGCTGTGGCTAACACCTGAACAGGTTATTATTTTGCCTATCAGTGATAAATATCAAATATATGCCGAAAAAGTTTCAGATGTCTTAGAAAATTCCGAAATTCGCGCCCTGATTGACGACCGTAGTGAGAAGACTGGAAGGAAGATTCGTGATGCTGAAATGAGTAAGATTCCTTACATGATAATCGTTGGTGAAAATGAAGAAGGTAACGAAACTGTATCTGTAAGAAAACACGGAGAAGGCGACAAAGGAACCTATACAATTGAAGATTTTATATCATTAATTGAAACAGAAATAAAGAGTACATTAAAACAATTTTAGTTTAATTTAAATTTTACAGTCATAGCAATACGTAGAAAAAGAGGTCCTAGAAAACCCTGGAGAGTCATCAAAGAAGATCAGCACAGAATTAATGAGCACATTAAATTTGTAGATGAAGTTCGTTTAGTTGGCGATAATGTTGAAGTTGGAGTTTATCCATTAATCAAAGCAAAAATGCTTGCGAGAGAACTTGAACTTGACTTGGTTGAAATTTCGCCAAAAGCGAAACCTCCTGTTTGTAAGGTAATTGACTATAAAAAGTTTTTATACGAACAAAAGAAACGCGACAAGGCTTTAAAGTCTAAAGCGACGAAAGTTACTGTAAAAGAAATTAGATTTGGTCCACAAACGGATGAGCATGATTACGAGTTTAAAAAGAAACATGCCGTTAAGTTTTTACAAGATGGTGCAAAATTAAAAGCATTTGTATTCTTTAAAGGACGTTCGATCATTTATAAAGATCAAGGGCAAATTTTATTATTGAGACTAGCGCAAGAGTTAGAAGAATATGGTAAAGTTGAGCAAATGCCAAAGTTAGAAGGAAAGCGAATGATTATGTATTTGGCTCCGAAGAAAAAATAGACTTCGTTCCGATAATTATCGGAACCGCCCAGTCTCCAAAAGAGATTGAAGAGTTGAATTAAAAAAAGATGCTGAAACGATCCCGATAGGTATCGGGACAGCACAAAAATAAAGAGATGCTGAAACGAGTTCAGCACTTAAGATATTAAGCAAGATAAAAANNNMGANGANANATGCCTAAAATGAAAMCAAAATCTAGTGCYAARAARCGYTTTAAGYTKACMGGTTCTGGAAAAATCAAAAGAAAGCATGCTTTTAAGAGTCACATTTTGACAAAGAAATCTAAAAAGCGTAAGCTAAGACTTACTCACGATGGTTTGGTACACAAATCGGACAGGAGTAATATCTTACAACAATTAACTTTGAAATAGAAGTTAGGAATTAGTTTAACCTTGTGATGGTGCTCGTATAAGAGTCTAGAATAATTTTAGAACGCCCATCATAAAATAAAAACATTGAAATTATGCCAAGATCAGTAAATTCWGTTGCYTCAAGAGCTCGTAGAAAAAAGATATTGAAGCAAGCAAAAGGTTACTTTGGAAGACGTAAAAACGTTTACACGGTAGCAAAGAATGCGGTTGAAAAAGGAATGTTATATTCTTATAGAGACCGTAAAAACAACAAAAGAAACTTCCGCGGATTGTGGATTCAACGTATCAACGCTGGAGCACGCCAATACGGAATGTCTTATTCTCAGTTTATGGGGAAAGTCAAAGCTAACAACATCGAATTGAACCGTAAGGTTCTTGCAGATTTAGCGATGAACAATCCAGAAGCTTTTAAGGCTGTTGTTGATAAAGTAAAATAGAGATAGTTAATACCTTGCTTATAATTAAAAGACTCGAACGAAAGTTCGGGTCTTTTTGTTTTTATTAGTATTTTTAGAATGCAATAAAATTGTGTGCTAGTTGAGAATGTTTTTTACCCTTCCGAATTTACTAAGGCAAATCCACCTTCCCTAAATTAGGGAAGGAATTTTTTACCTCATCAATTTAACAAGAAATCTAATTTTTGCGCATTTTAAAGCGAAGTGGTTTCTAGAAAACAGAAAGTTATACCAAATTAGTTAATAAATGCCGTATTGAAAGCTTTTAAATAATGATGATTACTAGTTATTGATTTTATAGTTTCATTTTCCATTTGATTTACCATA
>NVSL01000048.1 GCA_002401215.1 Flavobacteriaceae bacterium
TTGTGCTCAAAGAACATATAGACAATTGCTAAGGTGAGTACGAGGCCTAATTGCAGAAACAATCCGGAACTTTTTTGCAACTTGATAATCTGTTTTTTTGTTTTCATGATATATTAATTTAAGACGTTAAAATCATGTTAACCTCAAGAAACATACCAAAAAAGAGACCGCTTTCGCGGTCTCTTTTGATAAATAATCTGTAGGGTTCTATTTTATTTCAAAAGTAATCGGCAGCATATAAGTTACGTTTACTGGACGTCCTCTTTGTTTACCTGGTGTCATTCTTGGCAATAAGTTTACAACTCGCTTTGCCTCTTTTTCTAATCTCTTATGAGGTGCTCTTGCACCAAGAATTTCAATTGTTCCAGTTTTTGTAATTCTAAACTGAATGTAAATTTTTTGTTTTCCTGGAGGCAATCCTAAATCACTTGCTAAATCTCCATTMAWWWWWCYYWKWWTGTKWYKWWSMRKTSWYKKWWKYAWRSAKWSKYYTTTACCTTTTTTACCTTTTGCTTTTTCGCATCCTGGATAAATTGGCACATCTTCAATAATTGCAAAAGGTACATCTTCATCAAAATCTTCTTCTTCTTCTACCTCAACTATTTCTTCGACTTCAACGCTTTCGTTTTCGTCAGTTTCAGTTGACTCTATAATTGTTTCTTCAACTTCATCCTCATCCTCAACAATCTCAATTATTTCTGGTGCAGGAGGTGGTGGAGGTGGTGGCGTTGTAATTACTTCGATTTCGAAATCTTCAATTTCTTCATCATCTTCGTGGTCAGAAGATACAACTTCTAATCCTTGACTTACTCTTTCGTAAGTTTTGTGTTCAATAGCAAGGTAGATTGTCAACAAAGATAATACTAATCCTAATTGAAAAAATATTCTTGTGTATCCTTCTAAATTTGCCTTAGGGCTTTTTTTGATTTCCATTCTAAAAAAATTTATAGTGCGCTAATTTAATAATTATATACCGACTTATGCAAAAAAATAATGTTAAATCCTTTTATATATCTTTAATAAATACCTAAACGAACTCAAGCCCAACAATATGCCAACTGTATTTGCAATTACATCTTGGTAATCCATTGTTCTATTCGCTGTCAATTTATCTTGTAATACTTCTAAAGCCACTCCAAAAGAAAAAATAGCAATTGCAATAATCAATTTGCTTTTAATTTGTTTGTGTGATTTTTTTACAGCAAATAACCAACTCAATGTTAAAGTGGTATATGCCAATGCGTGTAAAAATTTATCAGAAACTGAAATTTTTACAGGTAAATGTTCTAAAGATGATAAGCTTAAATATATGATCGTTGCTGTGAGGGCAAATGAAATAAAGTAAGCGTTATGCTCCAATAATTTCTTTATAGCTATCAGCATTTAATAAGTCTTCTACTTGAGACATGTCAGAAATTTTTATCTTAATCATCCATCCTTTTCCGTAAGGATCAGCATTGACAACTTCAGGTTCGTCTTCTAAGTCTTCGTTAAATTCTATCACTTCTCCGGCCAATGGCATGAATAAATCTGATACTGTTTTTACTGCTTCTACAGAGCCAAAAACTGCATCTCTATCAAGCTCATCATCCACAGTATCAACATCAACATATACAATATCTCCTAATTCACTTTGGGCAAAATGTGTAATTCCGATAGTTGCAACATCGCCATCAATACCAATCCATTCGTGATCTTTGGTATATTTTAATTCAGCAGGTACGCTCATAATTTTTATTATTAAGATTCCCTACAAATTTAATAAAAAAGTTAGATGCTATCCAACATTTATAAAAAGAAAAAAATAGATTTCCATCTTTCTAGTAAAAGACAAGACGAACACGTTAAAGAAATTAGTTTCCTAAGTTGTATTGAATAATGATTCCGGTACTAAATGAGTTTCTTGGAAATGAAGTTGAAACAGCGTATCGCGATGAATTTTGATCGTAATAGAAGGATGCTGTTAAACTTCTGCTCAAGGCATAATCTGCTAAAAACTTAAGTGAGAATAATTTTTGGCCTCCTGTTACTTGGTCATTATCCTCATCAATATCGCGAATTAAAGTGGTGTTATCTCTTAAACTAAAATCTGCTCTAATAGTTAAATCTCCATTTACGGTTTGGTTTTTATCGTTGAATTTAAACTTGAATTTTAAGTTTTTAATTCGATAACCTGCACCTACAATATATTCAGTCCCTGCAATTTCTGTTAAGGTATTGTTGTTAAAATTCAGATTCAACATTCTATCTTTTCTTACCTCTGCTTTTAAAGACAATGAATTTCTCATTTTAAAATCTACTTTGGCAAGCGGCGAAAATTCTTCTATAACATTGACTGCAGAAAACAATCTGTCGTTGTAATAATTCCCCGCAATATCTGTTGTGGCAAATGGGGCATTATCATCATACAACAAGTTATTGGTATAATTATTTACAGAATAAAGCGAACGATATCCGTGAGATACTGTAAAACTTTGGAAATTTTTCTTAAACCATTTTACACGCATCAATCCTTTATAGGTCAATGTCCAGTTTGGTAATGGTGTATCTCTAAATGCACTTGTAGTCACCGAATTCACATCTTTACCCGAGTAAGCTGCCACAAATGCCGGCAACATTATTTGCTGACTGTTGACTCCAAACCCTGCAATTGGCGCGCCAGTATCATCAGCAAAACGCTGAGAAATAATTGCTCTATTGTCTTTAAATTCTTGGAATAGTTTATCAGCATCGCCATTAAAAGCGGTACGAATCATGTTAAAACTCATGCTAAAATTACCCATTTCAGAAATAGGATTGTCCTGAAATCTTGTCTGATTAGAAGTTAAATCATTTACAACATCAATTTGCTGAACCACACTTTTGGTATATGTTTTTGTTCCTGATATTTCAATATCCAAATCGCGAACTGGACTAATATTTATAAAAATATCGAACTTATTAAAGTGTGTTTGTGAGTATGTTCTGTTATAATACAAATCATCAGGGGATCCGTCTTGGTAGTTGATATTTCTTGTAACCAGCCACCCGTTTTGCATCGCTTGATTTCTAATATCAATCTGGCTACCGAAAACAAATCCGAATGTTGGTGCTAAACTACCACTATAATTATCGCGACCTAAGAAACCTGATTGCGGAACAAATCCTCCTAACAAAATACCATTTCGTTCGCTGTAAGTTGCTCTCGCTTTTTTAATCATCATCAAAATATCCATTGATGCTTTTCCTATCTTATTTCCTTTTTTCTTGGTTGCTGGTAATTGTTTTGTAATTGCTTTTCCGTCCTCATCTTTCTCTCCGGTTTTTACAGTTTTACCAGGAACGGTTCTTTTAGTAAATAATTTTGTTAAACCACTACTTCTGTATAATCTTGTAAAATCTGCATCTACAGATAAGTTATGTGTGTTTGCATTTTGAATGGTATTCCCGATTCTATCAACATACGATAACGATGCCGACTGCCAATCATAATCAGCAGAATAAGAATAATCTGATCGCATAAAATCTAGGAAAGGTAATTTATCAATTGGTATTTGATAGGTTAAGCCTAATGTTTGATGATAATGTTCTGGGCGACCAATGGTAAAAAATTTATCATAGAGTGATATATCGTCTGTTGTAGCAAAATCATCATACACATAATTATTCAACGCTCTAAAATTAAATTGGAGGGATTTTGTTAAATTATAAGTAATGCTATAATCCCAATCGAACATAAAATTACGTTGCTTAAGAGTTGGTAATGGCGGCAAACCAGAAACCAAACTACGCGAAGTTTGTTCGTTATAACTTCTGATAATATTTGAGTTGACCGAAATATTAGACGGCAATAAATTAAAGTTAAAATCTTTGATAAACTGCAAGTATTTCTTCTTGGTTAAAAAGCCCCAATTTACAAATGGCTCAATACTTTTTTGAGGAAAAGAATAATTATAATTTGCTGATGCTCGTACATTTTGATCTATAAATTTCTCAATATTATAGCTTTGACGTTTAATTTCATTATAGGCATACGAAACTGATAAATTCTCAACATCATAAAAATGCTGTTTCTTATTCGCATCGGTTCTGTCTTTTCTAACATTGATTAAACTAAAACTTGTACGCGCCGTATGATCGGTAGATTGATTGCTATTTGGGTTGATATCAACTGCATCTTCATACAACACATCTTGGTATTGCGCATCGTATTTTGGATCTCGAAACTCTTCTGACCTGCTATAATTTACAGGAAGTTTTACGCCCCAATCTTTTGGTAACAACTGCCCCATATTAATATTGGTAACAATGTCGTATAATTTTGTTTCTTCTTGATTTCTTTCTTGTGTCGATTGTTCTATTCCTCCAAAACCAATTGTTTCCATTCTACCTGTTACAGAAATATCTGCAAAATCTGCAAAATTAGCATCGGCTGTAACAACTGCTGCCCATCCTCCTTTATTATCAAAACCTGCAGTTCGCATTTCATTAAACCAAACTTCAGCACCATTTGATACTGCTGAGTTATTTTTAACTCCCAACATAATGGTTCTTATATTTCCTAAATTCGGATTTCCTTTTACTCTTATCTCATACCCATCTAATTGAATTGGAGGAGGTGTACCATAAGCCGGATAAAGAGTCCCCGGAGGAACACCATCAGTAAAACGTAATAATTTTAATTTTCCTAAATCTTCTAATAGCACATCAAAATCATTTGGCCAAATCTCTTCGGCAGTTATTGCAGAGAAATCTGTTACTTTTAAAGGGACTTCTATTTGATAATAGTTGTCATTTAAATCACTACCAAATCTTAAAATAGCTTGAAAATCATCATCGTTTATGGCAGACTTACTCAAAGATTCTATATGCACAAACATTTTAAGATTGTTGTACATTCTTAAATCTGTGCTTACATTTTTATAAACGGCTCTTGTTTCTCCTGGCACCAAATCTTCCACTCTCATAGAAAGTGATTGCTCATTTTGAAACTGAATTCTTGTACTTCCCTGCAAACGCTCTCGCTGAATTCCTGGTGGCACTACATACGGTATTGGTGTACGTGAAGCATTTTGTTCAATATTTACAACGCCAACATTAAACTTTCCTAAATCGATAGGGTCTAAATCCGGAGGCACTGGATTATTCGTTTCATCAATCACCTTTACATACCTTCTCCACTCACCACGCACCAATTGCAATTCTGCAAAACGCAAAACAACTGGCATCTTAAACTTGGTCATAAACATTCTCATAAAACGGATAGAATTAAATCCTTCCATTCCATTTATAACCTCATCTGGAGTATTGATTGGAATCCTAAATTGCAACCATCTAAATTGTTTAGTGCTCCCGTCTTCTAATAAAACTGAAACATTTTTTTCATCAACAATATTATTCTGACCCACCACCAAACGGTTGGCGTTTAACGAAACTTTATATTGATAATAGCTCTCAACAGAACTCATTGTTTGATCTTTATCAATATCCTCAACATCCGGATTGTTTGTTGCTTGTGTTGGATATGACTCTGTAGATAAAGTTGCTGTTGGCGAATTTCCTTGTGTATTGTTGTAGTCTTTGTATCGTGTTAAAATTCCGGCATTGGCAGCATCGTAATCGCCTCCTCTAAAATAACGGTAGTTATCTGATGATGGGTCTGGTCCAAAACCAGCACCAAACATCGCGGTTTCTTCGGCATCATTTAAACCATCTAATCCAATATCTTGATTCTGTCTAGAAGCATCATTAATATCAAAGGTATATAATAAGGACTGTCCTGTCGGAACTTTACCCCAAATCGTTGGATCTGTATTTGTTGTGCTACCATCTGCAGGCATCCCGTTTTCATAAATTTTTCGCCCATCTTTTAAAACATCTTCAGAGATATTACCTAAGTTAAAATACAAATCTCCAACTTGATTTATTGGGTTTTGAGGATCGACCCCTAATGGCAATCCTTCTTCATTTGTAATTGAATAATGTGGATACGGATCTTGCAACCAAAATTGGATGTACTCAATATTTGCTTGCTCAAAATTAGTAACGGTTAACGGTCTTGTAATTCCGCCCCAACGTTCTTCCGGGTCAGTAAATTTACCATCGCCACCAACATTGTTTGTGTCGTAATTGTTAGAACCTCTATCTGATGGAAAGTATGCTAAATCTAAGGTTCTAACTATAGATGTTTGTGTGATGTCTCTATCTTGTTCTGGAAACAATTCTTCGAAACGAACTGCTCTTACCTCAGCTCTAGATAATTCTGTATCGTCAATATTACTTGGCTGTAAAGAAGAGCCTCCATAAAATATTTGATCGATAATATACCATGCCATTTTTGCACGTTTCTTACCGTAATCAATATTGGTTTCATCGCCACCTAAATCAAGATTTAATTGCCCTTGTGGCGTACTTGCCATATACCATTGTTGTGGTGTTTTTAATTCTAAGGGAATTTGAGCGCCCTCAAAATCATCGATATATGAAGTTGCTTGACCATTTAATTCTACTTGTCTTGGAGCTCCAGGTAACAAGTAAGCAAAATCTCCTCGAACCGAAAAATTAGATGCCACATCGGTATCAATATTTGGTAATTTATTTACCCATTTTGTAAACTTTTTTACTTCAGTTCCGTAATCAGCTCTAAAACCAAAAATAGTGTTGTTAATTGGTTCTGCTCCAATAACCGCTTTTTGTGTCAAAGGCTTTTCACGTAAATTTAAAAAGGTTAAACCCGCAACAAATTTATCCGAAAATTTATGCTCAACATCAACTCCTATAAATCGTTTTGCTTGTAAGTTAAAAACCGAATTATTTTCTACCGATACTTCAATCGGTGCGTTCGATGCTTCTAATGATGGGTTGATAATTTGTACACGACCAATTTGATAATCTACTACATAATCTACACCTTCTATCAATTGTCTTCCTCCTGTGGTTACTGTTACAGACCCCTGCGGAATGTTATATGCTCCTAGCGCAATTCCTGATGCTCCTTCGGATTTTGYGTATCCTTTTAAAAAGTATTTGTCCTTATTTTGATAATTATTTCGTGCTTCTGATTGCGTATATTCATACAACTCATTAAACACATAAACAGCATCGGCAGGGTCTGTTAAATCCGCATCCAAACTAGCTCCAAATGGTTCAACAGTAGGAAAAATAACATAACCGTTTAATGAGTTTACCGTTTGTCCTTCTATATAATCAAAATATCCATCACCTTCTGGTACTTCGGTTTCATTTTGATCTAATCGATCTACTCTAAATAAATTCAATAAAGTTCTATCTGCAACTCCTGATGAAACTGCATTTTGTAAAAAATTGATTGGAACACCTGTTTCGTCATCGCGATATAAGAGCTCAAATCTAAAGCCATCTTTAGACATTTGATAGGCGCCTAAAGCATAAATATTTTTCATCATCAAATCCCAAACAGGAATGTTTGTATTGATGATTTCACTTCTCAATAATTTTACCACTAAGTTTTTTGGAGCCAAGACTCCATCCGTAGAAAGCTCTCCAACTTTATAAACTTGGTCGCTTCCACTGATTGTATATTCATACGCAACCGCCAAAACATCGGCATCTCCCAAACGACGGTTCAAAGAAATATATCCTAACTGCGGATGGTATTCATATTCGTTCGGTTGTAATTTCCGCGCATTTTCTAAAACCGAATAATCTTTTCCCTGCGTTAAAACATACGGATTCAATGCACTATTAACAGTTGCAATTTCACGGATTGGGCCATTCTCAGTCAATAAATTCACCAAGTCGTTTGCTCCATTTGATGGGCCTTGTATACCTCCGATAGGGTTTACATTTCCTCCTCCAATATTGGTTAAATCATTCTCAGCAATATCTGCCAAAGCAACAATATTTCTAAAATCTACCGTAGATGCTTGTCTGTTTGTTACCCAAACTTCCATCTTAATAATGTTGATTTGGCTACTAATTAAAGGGAAAGATTGTAAGGCAGCATCATAATCATCTCTAAAAGTATGTGCTAAAAAGAAGTGACGGTTGGCATCATACGCAGTTGCCTTCAATTCAAATTCATTAATGGTAGATCCTCCTTCAGCAGCAACTGTTCTGGTTTGTGATTTCTGTTCGGCAAAAACTCCAGTTACGGTAGTCTTACCAAATTGCAATTCGGTTTTAAATCCAAATAAGTTTTGCGCGCCAGTAACCAACGAGTTTTTAATTGGCATACTCACATTACCAACTTCTATTTTTTGGATGATATCATCTTCCGTTGGTGYGTATTCTAATTTAATTTGATTTTGAAAATCGAACGTAGATTGTGTATCATAATTGGCAGTCACAGCTAAACGTGTTCCAATTTTTGCATTGATACTCGCTGTTATTTGCTGATCAAAATCAAAAGTAGTACTCTTTCTATTGCGTTCTGATATTTGTGGGTTTTCTATATTTTGATGCAAAGCTCCCAACTTAATTTGGATGTTCCCTTGCGGGTTTACATCAATGGTATTCCCCCCAAAAATGGTTGAAAAGAAATCAGAGTTTACATAATATGTTGGCAATAAGTTTTTTTGAGCTTCTTCTGAGCCTGCTGTTCTACCGCTAACCGCAGCTAATTTTTCTTTGTAATGCAAGAGCATATCCTCTTTCAACCGATATTGAACATACTCATCGGTAGTCATATATTTTGGCTGACCTATATAATAGTTACCAATTTTTTCTCTGATGATATATCGCTTTAAAGCGGGGTCATAAGTAACTTCGATTTCTGATGGATTGTTCAACATCAAATTACCACTTTGGGTATTGTTGAAATCATACGGCAATTCTGGAATAGAATCTGAACTAACTGTAGCCAAAGAATCTGCTACTTGAGGAATAGGAATTGGAGGAGGAGGCGTTTGAGAAAACCCCGAAAATTGGATGCAAAGACCCAAAAATAATAAAATAGTAAATTTATATATTAAAGTATTTTCCCCCAATTGGTTACAAATTTTTAAGCGCTTGTTTGATAAGACCTTCTACACTCATAGAAATATCTGTTCTCAAAATCCTATCAATTACCTTTTCTGATTGCTTTCTGGTAAAGCCTAAAACCTCTAAAGCTGTTAACGCTTCTTCTTTGTTTGTATTGTTTTGAACATCCAAAATATCATCCATTCCGTATGTTTTTATAATYWTSWMWWWTMMMYMSATWWKRAMWSRWWKTGAWKWTWKYASTYSANTYSSTTTNACTGATTGTATTTTAGCAGCATCACCCGAAGCAATTGCATGTTGAATTTCTTCAGTTGTCATAGATGACAACATGATACGCGCTGTACTTGGACCAACTCCTGAAACTGAAATTAACAGTTTAAAAATTTCACGTTCCAATTTTTCAACAAACCCATACAGCGTATTCGAATCTTCTTTTACTGATAAATAAGTGTATAAAAAAACGGCTTCATCATCGGGTAATTTTGAAAATGTATTTAATGAAATATGTGCATAATAGCCAATACCATTGCACTCAACAATTACATATGTTGGATTTTTTTCTACTAATTTACCTCTTAAATGTGTAATCATTTTTACCCTCTAATTTATTTACGTTTTGCTTTATTCTGTGCGTCAATCCCAGCAATTGCAGCCATATTCACCATTTCATCTACACTAGACCCCAATTGTAAAATATGTGCAGGTTTTTTTAATCCCATCATAATTGGCCCTATAGATTCTGCGCCATACAATTCCTTCATCATTTTATAACTGATATTGGCGGCGTCTAAATTAGGGAAAATCAGCACATTTACTTTTTTGTCTACCAACTTAGAAAAAGGGAATTCTTTTTTCAACATTTCTGGATTCAAGGCAAAATCTGCTTGTAATTCTCCATCAACAGTTACATCAGGGTAATACTTGTGAATTAATTTAATGGCCTCTCTTATTTTTTTGGCTTCTTCGTTTTTTGATGATCCAAAGTTTGAAAATGACAGCATCGCAATATTTGGATTGATCCCAAATTTCTTAGCAATCATTCCTGTCAATTGACAAATCTTCGCCAAATCTTTTGCTGTCGGATTGATATTTATGGTAGTATCTGCCAAAAACATTGGACCTCTTTTAGTCAACATTAAATTGGTAGCTGCAACTCTCGTCACTCCTTTATCCATCCCAATCAACTCTAACATCGGCTTTACAACAGAAGCATAATTACGAGTATAACCAGTTATCAGAGCATCTGCATCACCACAATTTACCATCATCGCTGCAAAATAATTACGCTCTCGCATTAATTTTTGAGCGTCTAATAATTTAATCCCTTTGCGTTGTCTTGAGCCCCAATAATGATCTGCATATTCATTTCTTTTTGATTTTTGCTCATCTAATTTTGGGTCGATGATAGGAATATCATCTGTAAAATCAATTTCTTTTTTAAGCTCTAAAATAATTTCTTTATTCCCCAATAAAATAGGTTTTCCAATTCCTAGATCATGAACAATCTGTGCCGCTTTTAACACATCTAAATGATCAGCCTCAGCAAAAACAATTCGTTTCGGATCTGATTTCGCTCTGTTGTGCAACAGTCTAATAATCTTATTTCCTGTACCGCCTAAACGCTCTTCTAACTCATCGCGATACTTATCCCAGTCTTCAATTGGCTCAGTTGCCACACCAGAATCCATCGCTGCTTTTGCAATTGCAGGTGGAATCGTATAGATCAATCTAGGGTCAAAAGGTTTCGGAATAATATAATGCTGACCATAAGAAAGGTTGATTTCATCATACACCAAATTCACTTGTTCAGGCACTGCAGATTTTGCCAATTCTGCAATCGCATGAACCGCTGCAATTTTCATCTCTTCATTAATTTTTGTTGCCCTAACATCTAAAGCTCCTCTAAAAATAAATGGAAATCCGAGTACATTATTCACCTGATTAGGATGGTCAGAACGCCCCGTTGCCATGATAATATCTTTACGGGTTTTTATTGCCAAATCGTATGCAATTTCCGGATCTGGATTCGCCATTGCAAACACAATTGGAGTCTCCGACATCGATATCAACATCTCTGGAGTAAACACATTTGCGACAGACAACCCTATCAATACATCCGCATTTTCGACAGCTTCTGCAAGTGTTTCTATATTTTTATTTGTAGCAAATTCCGCTTTTTCAGCAGTTAAATTATCTCTAWSWTMTYTNAYAMMWMNNCCWTRNCKAWMACACATCACAATATTCTCTTTTTGCGCACCGATTGCCATATACAATCTGGTACAAGAAATTGCTGCTGCTCCAGCTCCATTCACCACAATTTTAACTTTCGAAATTTCTTTGCCAGCAATCTCAACTGCATTTTTTAATGCCGCTGCAGAAATAATTGCTGTACCATGTTGATCGTCATGCATCACAGGGATATCCAATTCTTCTTTCAATCTACGCTCTATTTCAAAAGCCTCAGGAGCTTTGATATCTTCTAAATTAATTCCCCCAAAAGTCGGAGCAATTGCCTTTACTGTTTCTACAAATTTATCAACATCCGTTGCGTCAACTTCGATATCAAACACATCAATATCAGCAAATATTTTAAAGAGCAATCCCTTGCCTTCCATCACTGGTTTTGATGCTAAAGGCCCAATATTTCCCAATCCTAAAACTGCGGTTCCGTTAGAAATAACAGCAACTAAATTTCCTTTCGATGTGTATTTGTAAGCATTTGCTTTGTCTTTTTCAATCTCTAAACAAGGGATTGCAACACCCGGAGAATATGCCAAAGCCAAATCTCTTTGCGTTGCGTATTTTTTTGTGGGTACAACTTCAATTTTTCCTGGTTTTGGCTTCGCGTGATACAAAAGCGCCTCTCTTCTCAATCTAGAATTTGACATAGTAGGTAATCATTTTAACCAACAAATATAGGATTAAAATTACTGAATCACTTTATAAAAATTAACGATTTTGGGATCAACAAAAAAACTTGGGGAGTAATGTATATTTGCAATTAAAAGGATTAGAAATTGGATATAGAATTAGCTCGTTATTTATTGCCCAAAGGCATATTAGAATACTTTGTAATAGTAAGTCATAAATCATCACATCAAAGGTAGACAGTCCAGGTTTTAAACTGCATTGTATCTAAATGACGCCATCTACGGGTGACCCTATGGTCATAAATACTGCATAGTTCCATCGTATCTGGACATTCTCCCTTTTCCCCTATAAAACTCATGAAAACATCCACTTCGTTTAATTTAAAATCGACTTTTACATCATCGACTTTCCAATCATCACCATAATTTAATAGCAAATCAAAAAACTGTTCTGAAAACATATTTTATTTTTTTGCTAATTTAATAATTCCACAACATTCGTGGTAGACCATTTAAAGAAAACACTATTCTCGATACTATTTTTATTCGCTTTTACTACTAAAAATCACTCGATAATTATCGGGGCGAATTAACGCAGTTTTCTCTAAATGAAAAGCAGGTTAATATAACTTTAATCATCTCAAATTCCTTTCTCTTACTTCTGATTATTCAAAATTAATTGTGCTATTTTTGTTGCAAGTTTTACATCGTAATTTTTAACCGCAACAAATGAAAAACAAATCATATATAGGTGTCTCGTTCATCATTCTTTTATTCGGAATTTACACCGTACCAAAAGTGGTAGCATATTTTTCTGAACCTGATTTATACACATTCAATAAAGTTCCTGCTTTTGAATTTACCAATCAACATGGGGCAACAATCACAAACCAATCTTATAAAGGAAAGGTATATGTGGTAGAGTTTTTCTTTACANCCTGTCCTACCATCTGCCCAATTATGAATGAAAAGATGGTAACGATTCAGAATAAATTTTTTGGGAACCCTAATTTCGGAATCGCCTCAATTTCTATAAATCCTSMKMMWSATWMMMWMSRRGTTTTAAAAGCGTATGCCGATGAATATGGCGTAAATTCTCCTAATTGGCACATGCTTTCGGGCAAGTCGCAAGAAGAAGTTTTTGATTTGGCAAAGACCGGATTTAAATTATATGCCGGTGTTGGAAGCGAAGAAGTTGGRGGATTTGAACACTCAGGTTTGTTCGCTTTGATTGATAAAGAAGGACATATCCGTTCTAGATATGACGAATATGGCAACCCAATTATGTATTACAGAGCGCTCAAAGAAAATGAATTTGACGATCAAATAGCTGAGTTAAAAGAAGATATTAAACTACTTTTAAAAGAATAGCATGTAAAGTGATCGGTTGACATTAAGTCACTCTATCACTAAAAAAACAACTATTACTTCGACTTAAATCTTGATAAAAAAAATGAAMRYRSCSYAWGAAAAAAAATACAATCGCATCATCACCATCTTATCAATTGTATTGCCTCTAGCTATTGCAGGATTATTCGGTGTAAAGGTTGATATGGAATTGCCCGTGTTTTTACCACCAATTTATGCGACTACAAATGGAATAACTTCTTTAGTTTTGATTGCAGCAATCATCGCCATAAAAAAAGGAAACAGACAATTGCATGAACGGTTAATTAAAACCGCGATGTTGCTCTCCATCTTGTTTTTGGTGCTATATGTTTTGTATCACATGACCTCAAATTCTACACATTATAAAGGATCACAAGAAGGAATTTATTTCTTTATTTTGATTAGCCATATCATTTTATCAATTGCTGTAATTCCGTTTGTATTGATTACCTATGTTCGTGCAAAGTTGGGTAAATTTGAACAGCATAAAAAAATTGCAAAATATACATTTCCGTTATGGTTGTATGTAGCAATAACTGGAGTTGTAGTTTATTTAATGATTGCACCTTATTATTAATTTTAAACGTCATTACGAGGAATGAAATGACGAAGTAATCTGTTTTTGTAAAATAGAGATCACTTCGCTATGCTCGTGAAGACAACAAGAAAACCATGAAAAAAATAATTCTCTTTAGTCTATTCTCTCTACTCTTTTTTCTTGAGACTTCTGCCCAATGCGCCATGTGTAAAGCGGTAGTTGAAAGTGGTGACGCCGAAGTTGCTCAGGGTTTAAATGACGGGATTATGTATTTAATGATATTCCCATATCTTCTTATTGGGGCGCTTTTCTATTTTATTTATCGCCATAAAACCAAAAATAAAAATTAACATTTTTATAAGAATTGATTTTTGTAACATTTGCTAGTTTTGGTCGTCATATGTGTAGATTATAATAAAAAACAGACACAATCAAACTAATAAATACTTATGAGAACGAAGCTTCTAGTGGTTGCCGCATTTATTTTATGCCTTAATTTAAATGCTCAAACTAAAAAATGGACAATCTATGGGTGTATCGATTATGCACTCGAAAATAATATTTCTTTACAACAACAAGTACTAAATTCTGAATTGGCTCAGGAGGATATCAATTCTGCCAAAGGAAGTTTTTTGCCAAATGTAAATGGTTCTGCTTCTCAGAGCTGGAATTTTGGAGCATCGATTAATGCAAACAACGTGCGTGTTTCTAGAGATTTTCGTGGAAACAGTTTTGCTCTAAATACAGGCGTTACCTTATTTGACGGTATGCGAAATGTAAATAATCTAGAGCGAGCAAGACTGGGTTTAGAGTCAACTAATTTGCAAAAAGACATTATTCAAGATGATATTACTATCAATATTTTAACACGATATATTGATATTTTAGCTCAAAAAGAAAATCTCAAAATTGCGCTGGATCAAGTGAGTATCACCCAAAAACAAATAGAGCAAATTCAAGAATTTGTTGATGCCGGTGTAAGAGCAAAAGCGGATTTATTAGATGTAAAAGCGCAGTTGGCAAAAGACGAAGAACAAGTTGTAAATGCAGAAAGTAATGTTGAATTAGCCTTATTAAGTTTGACCGAATTATTGCAAATTTCGTATAAAGGGTTTGACATACAAGATGTAGAGTTAAATATTTCTTCGGTTTCTTTACTGTATGATGATGCTGATGAAATATTTGCCAAAGCAGAAGAAACGAGAGCCGAAATTAAAAAAGCAAAGTTAGATTTAGAAAGTTCTAGTTTGGATATTGACATTGCAAAAGGCGCTTATTATCCTACCTTAAACCTTGGTGCAGGTTTAAATACTTTTTACCAACATGCACAAGGTAGTGATGATGTCCGCCCAATTCTTGACCCTAATGACCCCAATAATATCATTTTAATTCCTAATGGTTTTGGACAACAATTGAGTGATAATTTAGGATATAATGTCGGTTTTAATTTAAACATCCCAATTTTTAATAGGATGCAAACTAAGAGTAATGTTGACAGAAGAATCATCAATCAAAAAAGAGCTGAAAATAATTTAGCACAACAAAAACAAGATTTATACTCAACAGTAGTACGGGTTTATAACAGCGCAAGAACATCACTAAATCAATACAGAGCGTCAGAAGCATCTGTAACAGCGCAAGACGAGGCTTTCAGAAATGCCCAAGAAAGTTTTGACTTAGGCGTAATGACTTCGTTTGAATTTGAACAAGTAAGAACCAGATTATTAAATGCCCAAGCAGCATTTATCAATGCCAAATATAATTTTGTATTCCGTACCAAAGCATTAGAATATTATACCGGAGTGCCAATTACAATTAACTAAACGTTTTAGGAAAAGAGAAAGTATGAGCACCTAGCATTTAAAAATGTTGGGTGTTTTTTTATGAATAATAATAATTTCAGAAATATGCAAAAACAAAAATCGAAGATACCCCTATCCTCGATTTTTTTAAAAAACTAACTAAACTAATTATTATGAAACGAGCATGTACAAATTTTTACCAAACGAAATGACCAATAGCGAACAGCATGTGACCTATTTAACAAATAATACAGACACATGAAAAACTTTAAAAATATCACTTGGTTAACTACTCCGAGTGTCTTTGTCTATTTCTAAACTCACTACAAATATACATCGGATCTAAAACCTATCTTTCGCTTTTTTTGGTGATCTGTCTAAACTTTAAAGTGAAACGTCTTTTTTAAAGGGTGAAGCGTTTCTTGCCACTGTTGGTGTTTTTTACCAACAGTAATTATATTCGTTTTGTTGGTAAAAACACCAACAGCTTATAATTACTAAAGTGGGGAAATCTGTTTTTTATGACACCTAAATCAAGGAGAAGTTAAAAGTCATCTGATGAATATAGGGGAGTTTATAACACTTTAAGTTTAAGCTAAAAATGTATCTTTGCACAGATCAAAAACCAAACCTGTGGCATTCATTTTAAACATAGAAACAAGTACAAAAAACTGTTCGGTTTCCGTATCAGAAAACGGAAAAATAATTGCGTTGAAAGAACTAAATGATGGTAATTATTCGCACGCCGAAAAACTCCATGTTTTTATTGATGCTGTTTTAAAGCAGGCAAACATTGACATGCAGCAACTAGATGCGGTTGCAATTGGCAAAGGCCCAGGATCTTTTACAGGATTGCGTATCGGAGTTTCGGCAGCGAAAGGTTTGTGTTTTGCACTAGATATTCCGTTGATTTCAATCAGCACTTTGCAACATTTAGCTTTACAGGTGAAGGCAGAAAATGGAGTTATTATCCCAATGTTAGATGCCAGAAGAATGGAAGTTTATTCTGCTATTTTTGATACGGACAATCAATTCGTCAGAGAAATTGAAGCGCAGATTTTAGAAGAATCTTCTTTTCAAAATTATTTAAATGATGATAATGTTTATTTTATTGGTGATGGAGTTAAAAAAACAAAAGAATTGATTTCACATCCAAATGCAATTTTTATTGATGATAAATTGCCATCAGCAAATGAAATGGGAATGGTAGCTTTTGAGAAATTTCAACAAAAAGATTTTGAAAGTACGGCTTATTTCGAACCCTTTTATTTAAAGGATTTTGTGGCTCATAAAAAGAAATAGTCTTAAAAAAGCAATCTTATATCAAAGAATGACATTCTACATATTTAAACTATTTTTGTTTTTATTCCGTTGATTAAATAAATGAAGAAAGTTTTACTAATATGTGTCGTTTTTTGGGGTTTCTTTGCCCAAGCGCAAACAGACACTAATAACTTTCGATCTAAAATATTTACCGTAGAAAAGGATTCTATTTTTATAGATTCAGTCAGTATCAATCCATTTATTTTTAGAGTTTTTGACGCCACTAAAACCCTGATTGATTCCTCAGAATATCGCATTGATTTTTCTAAATCACTTTTGATTATCCGCAAAGAAAAATACCCAAATATCGAAGTTGAATATTATGCCTATCCAGAATTTTTAACCAAGACTTATTACAAATTCGACAAGAAATTAATTGTTCCGTATGCCTCCCCTAATGCAAGGTTGTATTCGTATTCCACCATTAGTAAAAACCGTTTTTTCAAACCTTTTGACGGCTTAAATACATCCGGTAGTATCAGTCGCGGATTGACGGTCGGGAGCAATCAAGATGCCGTTGTAAACTCTGCGCTCGATTTACAAATAGCAGGAAAACTGTCAGAAAAAGTTACGTTAAGAGCTTCGATTACAGACTCCAATATTCCGATTCAAGAAAATGGATATACCCAACAACTCAATGAATTTGACAGAGTATTTATCGAATTATTTACATACAATTGGAGCATTAAAGCGGGTGATGTAAACCTGCAAACTAAYWRYRSTTRWTTSGKKRRKWWSATGAAWAAMSTTKYRGRKWKYWYTTTTCATAGTGAATAGATT
>NVSL01000049.1 GCA_002401215.1 Flavobacteriaceae bacterium
TGTATGCTGATTTTTTAGATGGAAAAATTGGACACGAATGGGAAAAAAGACCTAACTCTAAACAAACCATTAATAACTATAAAAGAGCAATGGAACGCTTTCACGAGACGTTGGTGAAGAATGGATACAATCCTGAGATATTAGCTTTATCGACTCTTAGAAAAGACCATTTGAATTGTTGGGTAACAGAGGTTAAACAACGTTATGAAGCCAATAAAACACAAAACAATTATTTAAATGATATTAGTATGTTTTTAAGCTGGTGTACTAAAAGAGGAGCTGGAACTATTTGTAATACGTTAGATAATGTAAAACGTAACAAAACTAAAGGAGATACTACCATTGCGGAAATACAGGATTTTGTCAAAATGATTCAGATAATTACCCCAACCAACGGAAAGGGATATGAAAACTGGAAGGATGGAAAAACAGGTAAAACCATTAATGTTAATAGGGTAGAGGTAATTAATCCGCCGATAACAACTGTTGCCAATGGTCGTTGCACTTCGGCACCAGCACCGTTAGAAATTGCCATTGGTAAAAATCCTAAAGCTGCTGCCATCGCAGTCAATAATACAGCTCTTAATCTGCTTTTTGATCCGAAGATAATTAGCTCGTCATCAGCCTTCATTCCGCTGTTTTTTAATTCCTTAAATTCTTCAATCAATACAATTCCGTTGAGTACTGCAATACCAAAAAGAGCGATAAACCCGACTCCTGCGGAGATACTAAAAGGTAAATCACGAAGCCATAAAAAGAAGATTCCTCCAACTGCTGCAAACGGTATTGCGGTGTAAATAATTAAGGCTTCTTTGGTTGAATTAAATGCGAAATACAGCAAGACAAAAATTAAGATTAATGCGATTGGAACCGCTACCAACAATCTTGCTTTTGCCGATTCTAAATTTTCAAACTGACCGCCATAGGTGATGGTATATCCTGGTGGGATATCAATCTTTTCATTAATAATCTTTCTAAGGTCATCAACTACCGATTGTAAATCACGATTACGAACATTAACACCAACAACAACTCTTCGTTTGGTGTCATCTCTAGAAATTTTTGCAGCTCCTTTTTTATGAGTGATAGTTGCCAACTCACTCAAAGGGATTTTTCCTCCCGAAGGCAAATCGACATATAGATTTCTTAAATCCGTAATATTTTGACGTTTGTTTTTATCCAATCTTAAAACTAAATCGAATTTTTTTTCGCCTTCAAAAATACTTCCTGCCGAATGTCCTGAGAATCCCATAGAAATCATTTCATTTAAATCGGCAATGTTTAGGCCGTAACGCGCAATTTTACTTCTGTTAAAATGCACATTCATTTGAGGTAATCCAGCAGTTTTTTCAACTGTAATATCCGCAGCACCCGAAATGTTTTCAATTACTTTTTTTATTTCATTTGCTTTAGAATTTAACAATGCTAAATCTTCGCCGTATATTTTGATAGCAATGTCTGATCGCACTCCAGAAATCAATTCATTAAAACGCATTTCAATAGGTTGTGTAAACTCAACTTCCATGTTCGGAATAATTTTTAAAGCTTCTTTAAATTTGTTTGCCAACTCATCTTTTGTCTTTGCTGATGTCCATTCGCTTTTCGGAATCAAGGTGATAATAACATCGCTTTCTTCCATAGACATTGGGTCTGTAGGAACTTCTGCAGCACCTATTCTACTTACAATTTGTTTAACTTCAGGAAAATTATCTTTTAAAATCTGTTCGATTTTAGTAGTGATTTCTACCGTCTTTTTTAGTGAGGTTCCTGTTTTTAATACGGGTTGAATTACAAAATCTCCTTCGTCTAAGGTTGGTACAAATTCGGCACCCATTGTAGAAAATAAATAGAAAGAAAAGAGTAAAATTCCTAAAGCACTACTAATAATAATTTGTTTACTTTTTAAAGCCCATCTAATTGAAGGTTCATATAGGTTTGTTAAAAATTTCATCAACCTAACAGAGATGTTTTTATCAGAAAGGTTTGTAGGTTTTATAACTAAGGATGCCATTGCAGGTACGTAGGTCAATCCAAAAATCATAGCTCCAATCAAAGCGAAACTAAAGGTCATCGCCATAGGCTTAAACATTTTTCCTTCAATACCACCTAAAGTCAAAATTGGGATAAAAACAATCAATATTATAAGTTGACCAAAGATTGCTGATGACATCATTTTTGATGCAGAGCTAAAAGTAATATCATCTCTTACATCTTGGGATTGTTCTTTATTTAGCAATTTAAAATCATCCTTTTTAGAGGTGATTTGAAAGGAGATAAACTCAACAATAATAACGGCACCGTCTATAATGATTCCGAAATCAATTGCACCCAAACTCATTAGGTTTGCATCCACATTAAAAATGTACATCATTGATAATGTAAACATCAATGCTAGTGGAATTACTGATGCAACGACCAATCCAGAGCGCCAATTTCCTAGCAATAATACCACCACAAAAATTACGATTAAACTCCCCAGAATTAGATTTTCATAAACGGTAAAAGTGGTTTTTGCAATCAATTCACTTCTATCTAAAAACCCATTAATATACACCCCTTCTGGCAATGATTTTTCAATTGATTTAACTCTTTCTTTTACGGCTTCAATTACTTTTTTAGAGTTGCCTCCTTTTAACATCATTACCTGTCCAAGTACTTTTTCACCTTCACCGTTTGCAGTAATCGCACCAAATCGCATTGCTGACCCATAGCCTACAGTTGCAATATCTTTGATGTAAATTGGGACTCCGTTTTTGTTGGTTACTACTGTGTTTTTGATATCCTCTAATGAGGTCATTAACCCTTCACCGCGAATAAAATATGCTTGATTTGTTTTTTCGATATACCCGCCACCAGTAACACTATTATTTTTTTCTAATGCAGTAAAAACATCTGCAGTAGTGATATTCATCGCATTTAATTTTGAGGTGTTTATAGCGACTTCATATTGTTTTAAAAACCCTCCCCAAGTGTTTACTTCAACCACTCCTTTGATTCCCGAAAGTTGTCTTTTTACAATCCAATCTTGAATTGTTCTCAGTTCTGTAGCGTCGTATTTGTCTTCATACCCATCTTCTACATCTAAGATATATTGGTATATTTCTCCAAGCCCTGTAGTGATAGGTCCCATTTCTGGGGCACCAAATCCTTCGGGAATGTTTTCTCTTACTGAGATTAATTTTTCTGAAATTAATTGCCTCGGTAAATAGGTTCCCATATTTTCTTCAAATACAATCGTTACGACTGATAATCCGAATTTTGAGACTGATCTAATTTCAATCACACCGGGTAAATTAGACATTTCTAATTCTACTGGGTAAGTAATGAATTGCTCAATATCTTGGGTAGATAAATTTTGTGATGTGGTGATGACTTGTACCTGATTATTGGTAACATCTGGTACGGCACCAATGGGGATTTGAGTAAGTGAATAGATTCCGAATCCAATTACGAACGTTGTAAATAGGAAAACGAAAAATTTGTTTTTGATACTAAATTTTATAATGTATGATAACATAGATTTTTAATTGAAAATTACGAATTGCGAGTTGTAAATAGTTGTAACTGAAATTCACRAATACGCTTATGTAAGGAGTGATAACTCCAATTCTAAATAAAAACTATGCTAATTGTGGTGGTTGAAAAACGGGCTGTTTTTCGAAGGTAGAAAACAAATCTAAATAATGAAAATTAGAGTCTAATAAGTCAATTTCTATTTCATTATTAATTGTAAAGTATGATGCTTGTAAGGTGAAATCTACATGAGATCCACCAATTTTATTTTGAGCGGGACGCTTGTGTCCCTTGCGATCTTGTTGGTGTTGCTTTTTATGGTCTTCTTTTAAATCACCAAAATGCTTTGATAAAAAGCTCATCGCATCATCTCCATATTTAACAGAATGGAGCTGGTAATCTTCAATTAATTCGCTTATTTCAAAAAGAGTATTTGTGTTTGCAAATATTCCTTGAAATAAAATTAATAAAGCTAAATATGTAACAATAAAACTTTTCATTAGATGGCAAAAGTAGAATTTTATTCAGTCAATCAAAACAATTTTAGATGCGAAAAAATTATATTGGGATAGATTTAACTTATACGGTCAAAAAAATAAAGCCGATTTACAATCGTAAATCGGCTTTAGAATAAATATTTTAATCGGACTAGAATTGCTCTCTACCAGAAAAATGGAAGTTAGATTCTATCTGTGCATTCTCGTCACTATCACTGCCGTGAACAGCATTTTCGCCCATCGATGCAGCGTACAATTTACGAAGCGTGCCTTCAGCAGCATCCGCAGGATTTGTAGCGCCAATCAAAGCTCTAAAATCTTCAACAGCATTTTCTTTTTCTAAGATTGCAGCCACAATTGGGCCACGAGTCATATACTCAACCAACTCACCAAAGAAAGGTCTTTCGCTGTGAACTGCATAAAATGTTTCTGCCTCAGTCGTACTCATTTGAGTCATTTTCATCGCTACGATTCTAAAGCCAGAAGCGTTGATTTTTTCTAAAATTGCGCCTATGTTTCCTTTTTCAATCGAATCAGGTTTAAGCATTGTAAATGTTCTATTTGTTGCCATTTAATTTTGTTTTTAAATCGGGTGCAAATATAGGGTTTTCTTTTAGAATTAAAATTCTCTCGCTCAAGGATTTTTTTTGGATTAATATTTTTGAGTGTATGATTGTTGCAATTCATTATTCAATCCGCGCATTTCCATCAAAACTTCATTGTTATTAAAGTCGAATTTCAGCAATCCAAAACTACGTTGATTTACCAATTCGCCAACTCTATATTGATTCGGCTCACCAGAATTCATAGTTGCAGAATGTGTCAATCCGCTAGACGTAAAATCGATTAAAGGATAAGATAATCCTTCTGCTTCTAGTTTAGAAAAGTCAGAAATATGGCGATCTCCAGATAGAATGATGGTGTTTTTCGCTTGTGAAGTTTTTAAAATTTCGACCAATTTATCAACTTCATGCGGCATGTTTGCCCAAGTTTCCCAACCATGCTCTCCAGAAAGTATTTGAATGCTACTCATAATAATATTGAAATCTGCAGTTGAATTTTGCAATTCTGATTGTAACCAATTCCATTGTTGTTCTCCCAACATCGTTCCGTCGCCATAATTATTTGGTTTGTAGCGATGGTCAGTTTCTGTATCTTCGGTCAATGAAGTCCTAAAATACCGCGTATCTAAAATGATGATTTTTACAGAATTGTTATCCACCGTAAAATCCTTAGAAAAATAAACGCCCTCTTTATTCCTTCTCGGACTATCAGCAGGAACATCAATAAAATCTAAAAATAATTGTTGAGACGCCGCTTTTTCTGGATACTCAGTTCCGCCATCATTTACACCATAATCATGGTCATCCCAAGTGCCAATAATTTCTACTTTTGACCCAAAGTTTGCATAGCTTTCATTTTGTTTTTGTACGTTGTAATTATCTTGTAAAACCTCCATGTCATTGGTGTCAGAGTAAATAATATCGCCACCCCAAACCCAAACATCAGGATTGCTTTTTAAAATCTCATTCCACATTTCATTGTCATTCCGCTGCTTATTACACGATCCAAATGCGATGGTGAAACCTGAAGAAAATGTTGTTTCAGTTTGTTCTACTACTTTRTTTTCTGTGGATGGTTTGCAAGAGAAAATAAAGATGGATGCTAAAAAAAGGAGTTTGAATATTTTCATTTTTAAGTTGATTTTAACACAAAGATAGTCCATTTGTCAAATAATGAAACATATTAAAGTTGTATATTTGCCGACTATGACAAATACCGAAATTTCAGAAATTAAGGACTTGCTTTCTACTCCGCAAAACATAGTAATTATTCCGCATAGAAACCCTGATGGCGATGCAATTGGGTCTTCTTTGGCGCTGTATCATTTTTTAAAATACAGCCATAATGTTACGATTGTTTCACCGAATGATTATCCTGATTTTTTAAAATGGATGCCTTCAGAAAAGAATGCAATTCGGTTGTTTGATAAACAAAATTCACAATCTAAAAAAGCGCTAGAAAATGCTTCGATTGTATTTTTATTAGATTTTAACGCACTACATCGTTTAGGGAAGGATATGGAAAAAACGGTTGAAAAGTTTGAGGGTACATTTATTATGATAGACCATCATCAGCAACCAGATGCTATTGCAAAATACACCTATTCTGATACTTCGATTTGTTCTACCTGCCAAATGGTGTATCATTTTTTTGAAAAATTAAATGCTGTTGATAAGGTTGATGCAGATATAGCTACTTGCCTTTATACCGGAATTATGACCGATACTGGTTCATTCAGATTCCCGTCAACAACAAGTACCACGCATCGTATAATCGCTGATTTAATTGATAAGGGAGCTAATAACGCAGAAATCCACAACAATATTTACGATACAAATTCTTACAGCCGCTTGCAATTATTAGGGAGAGCTTTGAGTAATTTAAAAGTTGAGACTGAATATAGAACAGCTTATATTACTTTATCCCAGGCAGAATTGGATGAATTTAATTTTCAAAAAGGCGATACGGAAGGTGTAGTAAATTACGCCCTTTCTTTGGATGGAGTTGTTTTTGCAGCAATTTTTATTGAGGATGTTGAGCAGAAAATTATCAAAATGTCTTTGCGTTCAAAAGGAAGTTTTTCGGTAAATCAATTTGCGCGTAATCATTTTAATGGAGGTGGTCATGACAATGCCGCTGGTGGAAGATCAGAAACATCATTAGATGAAACGATTGAAAATTTCTTAAGTTTATTACCAACCTATAAAGCGGAATTAGCGAGCTCTGATGAAGATTAATTCAAAAATATTTTTTGGAATTCTTATTTTGTTCATTACACTTATTTCTTGTGATGATCCAATTCCGAGGCGCCCTGTAAGTCATCATACAACATCTTATATGCAAGAATCTGTTGCGTTAAATCAGCAAATAAATACGCTTGAAGAAAAAGCAATATTGTTTTATATTGCGCAAGATTCTTTGAGAAAATATAAGGCTTCTAAAAACGGATTTTGGTATTCGAAAATCAATCAAAATAAAAACAGAAAACCAATTGTTGGTGATGAAGTTTTATTTGAATATGAGATTTTAGATTTAAGCAATCAGCTCATTTATTCAAAAGAAGAAATTGGGCAAGTCAGTTATAGTATCGACAAAGAAAATTTGACAACTGGTTTGCAAGAAGGCTTAAAATTAATGCGAGAAGGAGAAGAAGTGAAATTTATTTTTCCGTCGTTTAAAGCATTTGGGTTTACAGGAGATCGTCAAAAAATAGGGGTTAAACAGCCTTTAATTTATAAAGTAAAATTAATAAATATCAATAAATAAATTTAAAATTAGTAGAATGAAAGTAGTAAAATTAGTAGTAGTGTTAGTATTTGCAACGACGTTGTTTTCTTGTAGTCAAACTGCAGTTACAAATAAATCGTTAGAGACAGAATTAGATTCTGTGAGTTATGCTATCGGGTTAGATATGGCAATGAAATTGAAAGCAAATTTTTCTGAAGTTGATAAAGAATTGTTTATCCAAGGATATCAAAACGGAATGGATTCAACAAATGTGAAGTTAGCCGAAGCAGATTTAAATAGAATCATCAGCACTTATTTTGCAGGTAAACAAGAAAGAGATAATGCAAAGAAATATGAAGGTGCAAAAAAAGAAGGTGAAGATTTTTTAGAAGCAAATAAGGCGAACGAAGGAGTTGTAGTTACCGAAAGCGGTTTGCAATATATTGTGATGACTGAAGGTAGTGGCGAAAAACCAACAACAGCATCGAAAGTAAAAGTACATTACCACGGTACTTTACTTGATGGGACTGTTTTTGATAGTTCAGTTGACAGAGGTGAGCCAATTGAATTTGCCGTAACTGGTGTAATTAAAGGGTGGACAGAAGCATTGCAATTGATGTCAGTTGGGTCTAAATACAAATTATTTATTCCTCAAGAATTGGCGTATGGAGCAAATCCAAACCCAAGAGGACCGATAAAACCGTATGCAACTTTAATTTTTGAAGTTGAGTTATTAGAGATTGTAAAGTAATATTTTTTACAAATATTTTTAATTGATGAGGATTTTAAAAGGACTTATATTTGTATTCTTAATTGGATTTTATTCTTGTAGTGAGGATAAACAGTCTGATTTAAATAATGGAATTTATGCTAACATCCAAACGGATGTTGGTGCTATTTTGGTAAAATTAGAATATCAAAAAGTTCCTTTAACGGTGGCAAATTTTATTTCGTTGGCTGAGGGGACAAATCCGAAAGTAACAGATTCTATGAAAGGGAAACCCTTTTATAATGGGTTAAAATTTCATCAAGTTACAAGTATTGCCAACGGAGATAGTGGTGATTTTTTGATTCAAGGAGGCGATCCATCGAAGGATGGAGTTGGCTATCCTGGATATAAATTCATAGATGAGTTTCCTAAAGATTCAACTGGGAATTTGTTGTTAAATCATAATGTCGCTGGAGTCCTGTCAATGGTAAATGTTGGTAAGGATGCCAACGGTTGTCAGTTTTTTATAACCTTGGCGCCAACCCCTCATTTAAATAATGTAAATGTTGTTTTTGGTAAAGTTGAAAAAGGATTTAATGTTGCTAAAGATTCAATTGTTGTAAATACTGTAATCAATAAAATTGATATTATTAGAGTAGGGTACAAGGCAAATAATTATGATGCTGTCAAAGTTTTTACGGAGGAGTTTGATAAATACGATAAGTTAAAACAAAAGCTTGCAGCCAAAAAACAACTCGTAATTACAGCTTTTTTGACTAAAATGGAGGAGTATAAAGCTGAGGCAGAAACGACTCCCTCAGGATTGAAAATCTATTTTCTTAGAAAAGGTGAAGGTCCAAAACCTGGTGTTGGTGCTGRTATTAGTTTTCTTTATTCTGTATTTTTTACCGATGGTAATTTGTTAGATACCAACAGAAAAGAGATTGCGATGGAGTATGGAACGTATAGTGAAAAGCGAGATAAAAAACGCGGCTATAAACCATACCCAACCAAGTATAGTATGGATGCGCAGTTGATTCAAGGATTTAAAGAAGGCTTGCAAAAAATGAAGTTTGGCGATAGAGCGGTACTTTTTATCCCCTATCATTTGGCCTATGGCGAAAGTGGCGGTAGAGGGATTCCTGCTAAGTCTGATTTAATTTTCGAATTGGAAATGTTTCCGAAAGTGGTAGAATAAAATGTTAGAAAAAATAATACAACTAGATACTGAGTTGCTGATTTATTTAAACGGAATGGGCACCGAAACCTGGGATGGGTTTTGGATGCTTGTCACAAATAAGTTCAGTTCGATTCCGGTATATCTGCTTGTATTATTTTTTCTTTATAAATATGTTGGACTCAAAAAAACACTTTATACCTTATTATTTATTGGGATTATAATAGCTGTTTCAGATCAAACAGCAAACCTATTTAAATATGGTTTTGAGCGATTAAGACCTTGTCATAATGAAAACCTAAAAGACATTATTAGAGTTGTTAAACCAGGTTGTGGCGGACAATATTCTTTCTTTTCGGCACATGCTTCCACGTCTATGGGGATTGCGGTTTTCTGTATTTTGTTATTGAGAAAACACATAAAACCCTTAGCTTCTTTTTTGATGATTTGGGCACTAGCGGTAGGATATAGCCGAATTTATATCGGAGTTCATTTTCCTGTGGATGTCTTATTTGGATTCAGTTTTGGTGCTGTAATAGCAATCTTATTATTCCAATTAATAAAGATTGTATTCAATAAAATTGATACTAAAGAGTCTTCTGCTAATCAATCTTAATGCTGTATTTATTTAGCAATCCTTTTAAACCATCTGAAGAAAATCGAGCATTTTTTAGCCGATTATTTTCTAGGTCAATGTTGTAATTATGAGCAGTTCTAAAATCTACTTTCTCTAAATTTGTATAGTCAAATATCGCGCTGTGTAAATCACATTGATCAAATTTAGAATTGCTTAAATCAGTTTCAGTAAAATCTACTTCTTGTAAATTACAGCTGTTAAATAAAGTGTTTTTAAGTTTTAGTTTGTAAAATGATGAAAGATTCAATTGACATTTCCAAAATGTAATTGTCAATAAAAAATCATTACATTCATTGAATTTCAATCCGATAATTTTACAATCCTTAAAATCAACTTCCTGAAAAGTAGTGTTTTTTGCGAGTGTATTACTGAGGTTACAATCGGTAAATTCGCATTCTAAAAAGGTGCAATTAGAAATGTCAGAAGAAGAAAAATTACAATTTATAAATTGACAGTTGTCATATTCGGCAATCGGAAGTCTGGTTTTTGTAAAATCGATTCCTTTAAATATTTCAGAATCAATACTATTCATTTTTTTGAAAAATAGGCGCGTTAAATGGATTGATGAAAATCAAAAAAAAGATTACTCCAAGCGCTAATTCATGAATTTCAGGATTTTTACCTGATGGCATAAAAGCCAATAAAACGGTGAAAATAATAAACGCAATGGTGTGTGTCCATTGCACAATTGGGACTGCAAAAGTGTCGACTAAATTTTTTATGGCTTTTACTTTACGATATAATATTGGCAGAAATAAAAGGTAAATCACCAAAACAGAAATTAAGATTTGCGTAAAAATCAGTTTGTTTATTTTGGTTTCGCCAACCATCATATTGTGTAGGTTGGTTTCTTGCTGAAGGTTGTTTTGAACAAAATATTCTGATGATTCCCAGCCAAAANCTCGCTGCCCCCATGAGACTTCTTCACCAGCTCCAAACAAAAATATGATTGCAAATCCTAAGGTGCCGACTTTCCAAAGTAGGGGAGTTGCATTCCACATTCTTACCAAGCGAGAGAAAGACAAGAAGCTGATACATAAAAGCATTGCAGCTGTTCCGTATTCTATAAAMMSAWMKTMRMRRRKRWAAMCAMWTWMAMAAWRKWRAWMRTMYSWRYTMRRRAAATNAGATKMYWAKWSCAWAAACTAATGCTAAAAAACTATAGCCTAAAATTTCTGTACGTGTTGGTTTTGTAATATTCATAATGCTTTAAATTTTTTCAAAATTAATCTTTTTTTCTGACGATATAGTAACTTCGTTTCAATCGGTTTTTATTTTTCGAGTCGTAATTCATATCAAAATTAGCAAGTAATTCTATGGTGTGGGAGCCTTGTAATTTCTCTAATTCCTTTAAGTCACTTTCGGCTATCAATAGTCCGAACTTATTTATCGGTGCTAATTTCATCCCTTTTATTGATTTGACAACGACAATATTTTTACCATAGTGCCATATTAATTCTGGAGATAAATCATTGTAAGCGTACGATTGTATGTCGTATTCTTTTTCAAAAGTTTTAGTTAATGCATCGATAGAATTAAATTCTTGATTGTTGTAAAAACTATGTGATAATGGCAATCCGAAAAGTAAAACGGATCCCATAAAAAATACCATTCCGTAAAATGTATTTTTGATATTTTGCTGTCTTAAATTTTTAAAAATAAAGATTCCGATTGCGATTAATACAACAGAGAATAATCCAAAATTAAACCAATATCCATCTAACTTATCTTTAAACAAAACAAAGAAAGTGATAGGAATGGCGACTCCTAAAATAGCAAACAATCCGAAGTTAAAATAGACAGGATATTTTTCTTTTTTAGAGGTGATGTTCTTGAAATTCTTAATCAGATAATCAATATAAATTCCCGTAGTCATTGCCAATGGGAAGAGTACAGGCATTAGGTATCTCGATTTTTTTTCAGGAATAAGAGACAATAAAATCACTGCTGCAATCGTCCATAAAAAAGAGAAACGATACAATTTTTTATCTCCAACTTTCTTAATTAGGTACGGATACATCAAGCTAATAAAAGCAAGAATCGTCCACATCCCAGACTGGATAAAGAAGCTCCAATAATAATAAAAAGGACGTACGTTATAGCTACTCCAGTTCGAAGTTTCTCTACTTGCAATTTTCTCAAAAGCTGCGGCATCCATTTCACGAACATAATAAAACCACCAACCACCAATCACAAAAAACAAGATGATAAAAACAATCAAAGCAAGTCTTTTAGGTTTAAAATTTTGATATTTATAAACGATGCTATAGGCAATGATAAATGGTAAAAGTAAAACGTACAAAGAAACGGGGCCTTTAGACATTAGCGAGAGTCCGACGAAAAAAGCGGCAATCAATGCGTTTTTCCAAACTCCATTTTTATCTTGAAAAAATTGAATTAAGAAATAGATTCCGGYGAGCATAAATCCGTGGGTAAAAATATCCCAAGGCGCTTCATTTACAATTCCGATCACATAAAATGAAGTGATAAAAACAAAAGCTATAATCGTACTAATTGTGTTTGTAATCTCTAATTTTTTTGAAACCAAATACWTMMMTWSKMSMKWMWAWGAAACCATTAAAACTGCAGGAAGTCGCAAAGCAAATAAACTTTTTATCCCGAATAACATTCCGGAAAAAGCTGTTAACCAAGTTGGTAATGGCGGTTTTTGATAGCGAGCTACTCCGTTCATCGTTGTTAAAATCCAATTGCCATCTTGTACCATTTCTCTTGCTGTAATAAAATTACGAGCCTCCATAATCGTAACAACCATGGTGTCTNAGTTTGGTAAAAGCATCAGCAAACTAAAAATTACAATTGCTAGAACCGGGTGTTTTTCAATCAATTTAATCATGGTGTTTGTGGATTAAAGTTAGGTTTCTAATATAGACGATACTCCCAAAAATATGTCCGGTAAAAAGTACAGGATCTTTTCTAATAACAGCATAGGTCAAAATCATAATGGATCCAATGAGGCTCAATAGCCAAAATCCAAAAGGTAAAATAGACTCTTTATTTTTTTCGGAATAGATCCATTGATATACAAATCGGAGTGTAAAAATAACTTGTGCAATAGATCCCCAAATGAGTATCCAAATAGGAATGGCATCATTTTTAAATAAATTATTTATATCAATTTTATTATTGTTGAATGCGTAGATTATCAATAAAATAGGAAAAATTAAAATAAATATTCTCACAGGTTTTGGCATTTTTTGCCAATTGCCTTGTAGTTGTAAATTTCGGATGTAAATAAAATAGGTGAGCGATTGCCCTAACATGATGGCAAAATCATTTCGCAAATAACCATAGGCAAATAATAGAAATGACGCCAACAAACTCATCTGCCAAAATAGGGAAGGAGTGATGACTCTTTTCGCTTTTTCTGACAAAGCCCACTGTACTAAAAGTCTTCCTGAAAAAAGAATTTGAGCAATAAAACCGATGCTGTAAATGATCCAAGGTTGCATTATCCTTGTTTTTCGATGTTGTAGTTGATGTACTTTTTCTTCATCCAAAGGTAGGCGAAACAATCAACCAAAGGGCCGACTAATCTGTTCCACAATCCGTATTTTGCTTCTCCTGCAATTCTTGGAAAATGGCTTACAGGTATCTGTTTTATCTTACCATCTTGCAATAAAATCATTGCGGGTAAAAAACGATGCAGACCTTTAAACATTGGTATTTTTGATGCAAATTCAGTCTTAATCACTTTTAGCGGACAACCGGTATCATCCATTCCATCGTTGGTAAATGAGCGACGAATTCCGTTAGCAATCGTCGATGACATATTTTTAACAAAAGAATCTTTTCTGTTAGACCGAACCCCCGTAACCAAATCATATTCCGGAATCTGTTCTAACAACAAATTAAAATCTTTCGGGTCTGTTTGTAAATCAGAATCTATATAGCCAACAAGTTTGGTAGTTGTATTTTTAAATCCAGCAGAAATGGCAGCACTCAAGCCTCTATTTTCTTTAAAGCTGATAAATGAAAAATCAGAATTTTCATTGCAAATACGTTCAATAATAACTTGACTTTGGTCTATACTACCATCATTTACAAAAAGAATTTTTGTTTTTTTTGTGGCGATTTTTATATAATCTGACAGCTCTTTTTCAACTCTATCCAAATTATCTTCTTCATTATAAACCGGTACTATAATAGTGAAGTCGTAGGTCATTAATTATTATTTTTTAGTAGGTCTTGCGCAGCTTTAAACGGATTCATTTCGTTGTTTTCTATTCTATTTAAATAGCTATAAATTGATTTTTTAATTGCTGTATTTTGATAAAACTGCTTTTTTATTTCATTGTCAATAGCCTCAAAAAACCACTGTTTATTTTGCGATTTTCTCTGGCTGTAAAAATAGCCATTCTTTTTGGTCAAATTCAAATAGGCATTTAAAATTCTGTCGATGTTTTCAATTCCGATATTTTTTAGCGCACTCGAAGTTGTAACTTCCGGAATCCATTCACTCTCTTTTGCAGGAAATAAATGTAAGGCACGTTTAAATTCGGTCTTCGCCAATTTGGCTTGCTTTTCAAATTCCCCATCTGCTTTATTGATAACAATTAAATCTGCCATTTCGATAATTCCACGTTTTATTCCTTGTAATTCATCGCCTGCATTGGCGAGTTTTAGCAGTAAAAAAAAATCTACCATTCCGTGTACCGCCACTTCCGATTGACCAACTCCCACAGTTTCTACGATGATGTAATCGAAACCTGCTGCTTCACACAAGGTAATAGATTCACRGGTTTTTCTGGTAACTCCCCCCAAAGAATCTCCCGAAGGAGAAGGTCTGATAAAGGCATTTTTGTCATTTACCAAAGATTCCATTCTGGTTTTGTCACCCAAAATACTCCCTTGATTTAAACTGCTTGTAGGGTCAACAGCTAAGACGGCAACTTTTTTATGTTGACTTGTTAAGTATTTTCCAAAAGCTTCGATAAAGGTGCTTTTACCAACTCCGGGTACTCCAGTAATTCCGATTCTGATGGAGTTATTTGCATGCGGTAAACAACCCTCTAAAATTTCAGATGCTTTTATAGCATGTTTTTGGTTGCTGCTTTCAATCAAGGTAATTGCCTTACTCAAATAGCTAATATTGCCATTKKTKRKTTGSTKWATAAAYTTTTTTGAAGATGCGTTTTTAATCGAATTCAATTTGGATGGATTGCTGTTTTGTTGGTTAAACGAAAGTACAAAATTAAAATGAGTTGTAATTTTAGTTTGTGGTGCTTTTATAATTACGTCTCTGCGAGTTTTACTTTTTCAAGTAAAATGTGGTAGTCTCATTTTTAAAGTGAGATTGCTTCTCCGCTTATGGCGGATCGCAAAGACGGATATAAAATTGTACAGAGATTAAAAATGACTACACGGTTTTAACTTTATCTTTAAAAAAATGTTAGTATTTTTACCACTGATTTAAAAACACCCAATCAATACGATGGAATTGTACAAAACCAACCAGATAAAAGTTTACAACTCACTTTCAAAATCTAAAGAAATTTTTAAACCAATCCATGAAGGGAATATCGGTTTATACGTTTGTGGGCCTACGGTGTATAGCAATGTACATTTAGGAAATGTGCGAACATTTATGTCTTTTGATATGATCTATCGCTACTTTTTACACTTGGGATATAAGGTGCGATATGTTCGTAATATTACGGATGCGGGTCATTTGACTGATGACGATGCTGAGGATAAAATATCAACTAAAGCACGATTGGAAAAGTTAGAGCCGATGGAAATTGTTCAAAAATACACGGTCGATTTTCATGAGATTTTGCAAGAATTTAATTTTTTACCACCGAGTATTGAGCCAACTGCGACGGGTCATATTGTAGAGCAAATCGAAGCCATCAAACAAATGTTGGCAAATGGTTTGGCATACGAATCTAATGGATCTGTTTATTTTGATGTGTTAAAATACAATGCTGAAGGTGGTGATTACGGAATCTTATCCAAAAGAAATATGGAGGATGTTCTTTCAAATACGCGTCAATTGGATGGGCAATCAGAAAAGAAAAACCCTCAAGATTTTGCTCTTTGGAAAAAAGCGAGTCCTGAGCATATTATGCGTTGGCCTTCGCCATGGAGTGTTGGCTTCCCTGGGTGGCATTTGGAATGTACGGTAATGAGTACAAAATATTTAGGTGATAATTTTGATATTCATGGTGGTGGAATGGATTTAAAATTCCCACATCACGAATGTGAGATTGCGCAGTCAAAAGCATGCAATCATACCAATCCTGTTAATTATTGGATGCACACAAATATGTTGACTTTGAACGGTCAGAAGATGTCAAAATCTACAGGGAATAGTATTTTACCGGGAGAAATTTTATCAGGAGATAACGATAAATTAAACAAACCGTTTAGTGCGAGTGTGGTTCGGTTTTTCTGTATGCAAGCGCATTATAGAAGTATCCTTGATTTTTCTAGTGATGCTTTGGAAGCTTCAGAAAAAGGATATCAAAAATTGATGACTGCGGTTGATGAAATTGAGAATTTAAAAACTTCTGAATCATCATCAATAAATATTGAAGCGTGGAAACAGCAATGTTACGATGCGATGAACGACGATTTTAATACTCCTATATTAATAGCGCATTTGTTTGAGGGCGTGAAATTCATCAATCAAATAAAGGAAGAAAATGAAACTATTATTGCTACTGATTTAGCATTGTTGAAAACTACAATGTATACCTTTATATATAAGGTGCTTGGATTGGAAAATAATTCTACTGCAGAAAACGGAGGAGAAAACAAATTAAGTGGTGTTGTTGAAATGCTGATTAAAATGCGTAGAAATGCACGAGATAATAAAGATTGGGCGCTGTCTGATAAAATTCGTGATGAACTTTTAGCTTTGGGAATCCAATTAAAAGATGGTAAAGACGGAACAACTTTTTCGGTAAACTAATGCTAGACATCCTTAAAAAAATATTGGCATTTCCATTTATCTTATTGGTGCGATTTTATCAAGTAGCAATATCGCCATATACTCCGGCGAGTTGTAGATACAATCCGACTTGCTCGTACTATACGGTGGAGGCTTTAAAAAAGCATGGGCTTTTTTATGGGGGGTGGTTGTCAATAAAAAGAATTTTTAGTTGTCATCCGTGGAGTGAGGGAGGGTATGATCCGGTGCCGGAATCTAAATCCCAAAAATTAAATTCCAAATCTCAAATAAAAAAATAAAATACCAAATAAGAAAACTCAATATTCAATCTTTCAATTTTTGAATCATTCAATATTAAAAATGTAGATTTTTGTGACGAATCAGATAGTGAATGCTGGGTAGAAAGTGATTCTAATGGTGAATATGCCATACAGAGAGATTTTGCGGCCAACTTAATTAATGAGACTGTTCATATGGTTACTGAACTTGAAATTGGTGATGGTCTATATAATGGACTTAGATGGTTAATACCTAGGTTATTGATTCAAAATCAAGAAGTTATTTTACATAGTAGCTGCATCGTTGGAAAAGATGGTAAAGCCTACTTCTTTCTCGGTCCAAGCGGAGCCGGTAAGTCTACTATAACTACATTTTCTAAAAACAGAAAAGTTCTAGGTGATGATATGAATGTTCTCTCTTTTAAGAGAGATATTCTTCAGGCCAAACCAGCTTTCTTAGGAGGGATGGATTTTCCCGATCTTGGAGACCAAGATATTTACGACGTTGGAGGATTTTATTGGCTCAATCAAGCGAATCATACTGAGGTTACCTCCATACCAAATTCAAAAAAATTAAGCTACCTTTTATCAAGTTATGCAAATCTTTATTGGGATGGTTTTGAAAA
>NVSL01000050.1 GCA_002401215.1 Flavobacteriaceae bacterium
TCTTCTATTGTATATCTTGGCGGATCTATAAAATAATCCAAAAACTCCAAGACAAATTGATTACGTGTATCTGTAATAGGGAAGTTTTCCATGAAGGTATTGTATAACCCTTCGGAACCTCTTTCTTCTGATTTAGTCTCTAACTGGAAAAAATCCTGAAAGGATTTAATCTGAATATCCAAGAAATCTGGATATTCTGTTCTATTTTTAATAGATGAGAAATTTAATCTTTCAGCTTGTATTGCTAACATCGACGGACGAAATTTTGATTAAAAAATATTTTTACGTGTATATTGCTTGTATATACACAAAAGGGTCTAGGTCTTGAGATTAAACTCCAGACCTAAACCATATGTAGTAGTTTAAGTTAAGCTTACTTAAGCTCAACCTCAGCTCCTGCTTCTTCTAAAGAAGATTTAATCGCTTTCTTGCCCATCATTCCCTCGATCAGCAATAGGACTTTGCCGTCTTCGTCAGTAACTGTTTTCATGGTCATTATCACGCCCATGTTCATCATCACGAATGATTTCTTTCCGCTAAACGCAACTTCCATTTTGGCACCGTTCATCATAGAAACAGCCATTGCCATATCTGGATTATCCGAAGAAACATCGATGTCATACTTGATATGACCTTCCGAAGATTGTGCGTTTGTAAAATTGAGACTGAAGCAAACAACAGCCAATGTAAATAGTAAATTTTTCATGTTTTTATTTTTAAAAATATTCATATTCGTTTATTTTTCTTCTATTTAGCAATTAACGTTCCATTTTTGTCAACCAGCGAGCCAACGGTAAATATCATTGCCATTTGCATATAGTAATAGGGACATCAGTATAAAGAATCCTGCAATTTGTGCGTATTCTAAAAATTTGTCACTTGGTTTTCTACCTGTAATCATTTCCCAAAGTGTAAAAACTACGTGCCCACCATCTAATGCAGGAATAGGAAGTAGGTTCATAAACCCAAGCATGATTGATAAAAAAGCGGTGATTCCCCAAAAAGATTGCCAGCTCCAGGTTGATGGAAAAATATTTCCAATAGCAATAAAACCTCCAACACTTGTAGCGCCTTTTGCGGTAAACACATATTTAAATTGTGTGATATAATCTTTTAAAGTCCAATAGGCTTTGTCAAATCCTGCAGGAATACTTTCTGTAAATGAGTAACTTTTATGCGTTACAGTTATAGATTCTCTCGCGGTCTTATTTTGAGCAACCCCTATTTTATTATTTTCATTCGGAGTTACATTAATCGTTTGTTCTACTCCGTTTCTTAAAACAGCAACCTTTAACTCTCCTTCGCTGCTTACAACTTTATTTGTAAAATCACTCCAAGATGCAACTTCATTTCCGTTGACAGAAGCAATTACATCACCAGGTTTAAAACCGGCTTTCATCGCAGGCATATCTTCAGCAACAACATCAATTATAGGTTTTGAAATCGGTGTAAAAGGCATCATCACACCATTTTCCCACATCGTACTTCCAATAGTTTCTGGAATGCTAAGCGTTTCAAAAGAACCGTCAGTATGTTTTACATCAACCGAAGTAACATCACGCAAAAACAAGTTTTTATTAATTGCTAAAACGTCTTCTGGCACTTCGCCATTAATTTTTAAAATCATGTCGCCATCCTTAAAACCATACTGGTTAAAAATCGCATTTACAGCAAATCCATTTTTAACATCTTGTGGTTTTACTTGGTCTTCTCCCCAAACATCGAGCACCATCATATAGATTAAAAACCCTAAAATAAAGTTGACGATAACTCCACCTAACATGATAATCAATCGTTGCCACGCGGGTTTAGAACGAAACTCCCAAGGTTGTGCAGGTTGTTTCATTTGCTCGGTATCCATGCTTTCATCTATCATCCCAGATATTTTTACATATCCACCCAAAGGCAACCAACCGATACCATATTCGGTTCCTCTCCATTTAAATGAGATTAGTTTTTTACCCCAAGCATCAAAAAATAAATAGAATTTTTCTACTCTAGTTTTAAATAATTTTGCAGGCAGAAAATGCCCAAATTCGTGCAACACAATGAGTAAAGATAAGCTCAAAAGAAACTGTGATGCTTTTATTAATATTTCCATAAATAGTATTCGTCGTAATTAAAATCGCACAAATGTACGGTTTTAAATAAAGCTGTGAAACTGTTGATTTACACAAAAACTATTTTAACATTTTATTATAAAATTATGTGTTTATATAAGATGATTTTACCTTAACTATTTCTGTACCTTTACACTCTAATTTTTGATTAAAATGAATCTAAATTTCTTTAAAAAATCGCTGCCAACAATTATTGTAATGAGTGTGTTTTCGGTAATTATGGTTTTTGTAATCTATTCAATTTTAAACCCTAAAAAGCGATTACCTATTTATAACCCTGCGGATGTAAACCCGAGAATGGTTGATGATGAGGTGCGTCATATTACCAAAAATCATAAAATTGCTGACTTTTCTCTCATCAATCAAAATGGAAAAACCATCACCCAAAAAGACTACGAAAATAAAATTTATGTAGCAGATTTTTTCTTTACCCGATGCCAAACTATTTGCCCAATTATGGCAAATAATATGGAGCGGATTCAAGAGGCTTTTAAAGATGATACTAACATAATGTTGTTGTCGCATTCCGTAACTCCGGTAATGGATAGCATTCCTGTTTTGCGAGCATATGCCGACAAAAAAGGTGTAATTGACAAAAAATGGAGCGTAACAACTGGCGATAAAAAACATATTTATGAGTTGGCGCGTAAAAGTTATTTTGCTGTAGTTGATGAGGGTGATGGCGGAATACAGGATTTTATACACACCGAAAATTTTGTGTTGGTAGATAAGAAAAAACAAATTAGAGGGTATTATGATGGCACCGATGCCGAGGATGTTGACCGCCTAATTGAGGATATTAAATTACTGCAACAAGAATATTTGAAGAAGTGATAATTATCACACTTTAGAACGATTCTAATTAGTATATTTGCAGCCTAACTATAGTTATTTATGTTGACGGTTGCGTCTTTAAAAAAAGGAGAAAAAGGCATTATTCAAGAATTTGATATTGATGCCATTCCTTTAAAATTAATTGAGATGGGTTGCCTACCGGGTAATATGGTCGAATTGGTGCAATACGCTCCTTTTCACGACCCGTTATACATTAATATAAATGGTAGTTATGTTGCGATTCGCGAAGAAACTGCGGTCAAAATATTTATTAAAAAAGCCGTTTAATTATTTCCTATATGAGTACTGATATTTTAAAGGTTGCGCTTATTGGAAATCCGAATACCGGTAAAACGTCTGTTTTTAATCACCTTACAGGACTCAATCAACAAGTGGGGAATTACCCCGGAATTCCGTTGAAAAAAAAGTTGGGTTTTGCAAACTCTCGCAACATCAAAAAGCAAAAATCATTGACTTACCGGGAACCTACAGCTTAAATGCATCGTCTTTAGATGAAAGTGTGGTGATTGAATTATTGATGAACAAGACCGATGACGACTATCCTGATGTTGCCATCGTAGTGACGGAGGTAGAAAATTTAAAACGAAACCTCCTTTTATTTACACAAATTAAAGATTTAGAGATTCCGACATTGTTGGTCATCAATATGTCTGATAGGATGAMACACAAAGGGATTTCGATTGATATTTCTGTTTTAGAAAAGGAATTAAATACCAAAATTGCCTTGATAAGCTCTAGGACCAAGGAGGGGATTGACCAACTAAAATCCTTACTGCGAGATTATAAAAAGATCCCGTCAGGAACAAATTTAGATACCTCAACAATTGATAAAGAATATTTTGAGAGCCTTCAAAAAACATTTCCAAATCAATCGCTATACAAATTATGGTTGGTAATTACGCAGGATGTAAATTTTGGTAAAATCGAAAAAAATACTATTAAAGATACTACTTCATTTGCAACTAAATCATCATCAGAATTAAAAAAATTACAACACAAAGAAACGATATATCGCTATAAATTTATCAATGATATTTTAAAGAAAACGTATGTTGTTGACAAATCAAAAGCCACGGATTTAAGAAGTAAATTCGACCGAATTTTAACTCATAAAATTTTTGGGTATGTTATTTTCTTCGCTATTTTATTGTTAATTTTTCAAGCTATTTTTGATTGGAGTTCCATACCAATGGATTTTATTGACGCCACATTTACATCGTTAAATTCATGGGTAAAAGATACGCTTCCACCCGGTCAATTTACCAATTTATTAGCAGACGGAATCATATCTGGGATGGGCGGAATCGTAATATTTATCCCACAAATTGCATTTTTGTTTTTGTTTATTTCTGTGTTAGAAGAATCAGGATATATGAGTCGTGTTGTCTTTTTAATGGACAGGGTTATGCGCCGATTTGGACTCAGCGGCAAGAGCGTTGTCCCTTTGATTTCTGGTACTGCATGTGCGATTCCGGCAATTATGGCGACCCGAAATATTGAGAGTTGGAAAGAGCGCTTGATCACAATTTTAGTAACTCCGTTTACAACTTGTTCTGCTCGTTTACCTGTGTATGCTATTATTATTGCGCTTGTAATTCCTGACCAACGCGTCTTAGGAATTTTCAACGCACAAGGGTTGACTTTGATGACTTTGTACTTAATTGGATTTGCATCGGCAATTATTGCTGCTTATATTTTAAACAAAACTTTAAAGATAAAAAGCAAGTCTTATTTTGTAGTTGAAATGCCTAACTACAAATTACCGATGTTTAAAAATGTTGCTATCAATGTGCTCGAAAAAACAAAAACATTTGTGTTCGAGGCTGGTAAAATTATTTTAGCAATATCTATTATTTTATGGTTTTTGGCATCTTATGGTCCTGGAGAAAAGTTTAACAATGCCGAAGAAATTGTGAAGACAGAAATGGCATCACAAGAAATGTCATCTTCAGAAATAGAGCATCATGTGGCAGCTTATAAATTGGAGCATTCATATATAGGTATCGTCGGTAAAACTATCGAACCTATAATTATGCCTCTTGGTTATGATTGGAAAATCGGAATTGCTTTGGCAACTTCTTTCGCTGCTCGCGAAGTTTTTATTGGAACTTTAGCAACCATTTATAGCGTTGGAAACACCGATGATAATGCCACCTTAAAAACAAAAATGGCAAAAGAAACTTTTATAGGTGGTGGAAAAGTATTTACTTTTGCTAGCGGAATATCACTGTTGTTATTTTATGCTTTTGCAATGCAATGCATGAGTACTTTAGCAGTTGTAAAAAGAGAAACCAATAGTTGGCGATGGCCACTAATTCAGTTATTCGGAATGTCTGGTATCGCTTATGTCGTTGCGCTAATTGCTTTTCAATTGTTAAAATAACATAAAAAAACCCCACATCAAATGCGGGATGACAAAAAATATCAATGGAARTACTACAAGAAATATTAGTCTACACTACCCTTGCATTAGCGATTGGTTTTTTAATTAAGAAATATTTCTTTAAAAAGAAATCCAACTCTTGTGGTGGAGATGATTCTTGCGGATGTCATTAAAAAAGTAGAGGTACGAAGTTGGATGTTAGAAGCTGAAACCAACTTTCTACTTTTTTAGCAATCTTACATTCCCCATTCGGGTTCCGATAGTTAAACGGAAAAGGGCTTTTATCCCAACCCAACGTCTAAAGTCATCATCACAACAAACCCTGCAATAAAACCCATTGTTGCGATGTCGGTATATTTATCGCGCTGTGTTTCCGGAATCACTTCTTCTACTACTACAAAAATCATTGCACCGGCAGCAAATGCCAATGCATACGGTAAAATTGGTTGGAAAGTAATCACCGCCCATGCGCCAATAACTGCTGCAATTGGCTCTACCATTGCCGATGCTTGCCCGTATTGAAAACTTTTCCATTTGCTAAATCCTTGTCGCCTTAAAGGCATAGAAACCGCAAATCCTTCAGGAAAATTTTGAATTCCAATTCCGATTGCAAGAGCAACTGCACCTCCAATTGTTGCGCCGTCAAAACCTGCTGCAACTCCACCAAATAATACACCGACTGCTAACCCTTCGGGGATATTATGCAAGGTAATTGCCAAAACCAAAAGTGTGGTTTTATGCCAAGGGGTTTTTACGCCTTCCTTTTCTGATTCTTTGAAATTGACATGTAAATGCGGTAAAACTTTATCTAACCCAAAGAGCATAAAAGCACCTAAAGTAAATCCAACAACTGCCGGAATTACTTTTACAAATCCTTCTCCTGGGCTCATTTCTATTCCCGGAGCTAACAAACTCCAAAAACTTGCAGCTACCATCACACCACCTGTAAATCCTAACATTCCGTCGAATAATGCTCGGTTCATTCCTTTAAAAAAGAATACCAATGCGGCACCTGCTGCAGTCAACGCCCAGGTAAAAAGTGTTGCGTAAAATGCTGCTAAAATTGGGTCGATACTTTCAAAATAACTTATTACTTGATCTAACATTATTCAACTTCTTTAATAAATAAATTTTTTGTTATTTGATTGGAAAGAGAGCGTTCTTCATTGTCTATTTTCACCAACATAGAGTTGTCAAAATCTTCTTTATGAAGCACTTTTAATGTACTTCCCAATTTAATTTTCGAATTGTCTAAAAACTTTAAAAACAACGAAGAAGAATCACGAACTCCAACGACAACACAGGTAATTCCAACTTCAATAGTTGCCAAAGCATGATTTTTTTCCAACTCAATATTTCCATCTTTATCGGGTATCGGGTCACCGTGTGGATCATGAGTAGGATGGTCTAAAAACGCATCTAACTTCTCTGTCAATTTATCAGAATAGATATGCTCTAACTGTTCGGCAAGTTCATGTACTTCATCCCAAGAGAATTCAAGTTTTTCAAACAAAAATACTTCCCATAACCTGTGATTTCTTACAATAGAAACTGCTCTTTTTCTTCCAGATTTAGTTAAGGAAACTCCTTGATATTTTTTATAATCAACCAATTTTTTCTCTGCCAATTTTTTTATCATATCAGTAACAGAAGATGCTTTTGTTTCCAATTTATTGGCGATATCATTTGTACTAACAGCAGATTCCTTAATCGTTGATAAACTAAAAATAGCTTTCAAATAGTTTTCTTCGGTAAAAGATAATTCAATTTTCATGCTGCAAATATATTATTTTTTATTCAATCATAAATATATATTTATAGCTGTCTAAAAATAGTGTGTGAGCCGTCTAATTTATTTGGGTCTAAAAATTTGTAGTATTTTTGAATGACTCTAATTCAAAACAAATGAAAATACTTATTTACGGTACCGGTGCAGTTGGCGGATATTTCGGTGCAAGATTGGCACAAGCTGGCAACGATGTTACTTTTATTGCCAGAGGAAAACATTTAGAAGCAATCAAAAAAAATGGACTTCAAATTAAAAGTATTGATGGTGATTTTACAATTTCACCAGCCAAAGCAACTGATGATATCTCTTCTTTATCTACTGATTTTGACCTCATCATTTTAGGTGTAAAATCATGGCAAGTGTTGGATGCTGCCAAAGCAATCAAACCTATTTTAAATGATAAGACACTTGTTTTACCAATTCAAAATGGTGTGAATAATGTTGATAAATTACTTTCTATAATCGACCAAAAAAATGTCATTGCAGGGTTTTGTAAAATCTATGCCAAGGTTGATGGATTCGGAATTATCAACCATTTCTTTTTCCCGCCAGAAATTAATTTTGGCGAAATCAATAATGAAAAATCAGAACGGATTTTAAAACTACAATCCATATTTGAAAAAGCTACATTTAAGACTATAATTGCTGATGATATCATTGCTGATATCTGGAAAAAATTTATGTTTATTTGCGCTGTCAGTGGTCTTGGAGCATTGACTCGTGTGAGCATCGGTGCAATGGTAGCGAACGAAGAAACAAAATCTCTCCTGCAAAAAACAGTAGAAGAAATTTATGCAATTGCACTTGCAAACGGAGTTAATCTACCGCTTGGAATGGACAAAATGATGCTAGGTTTTATCGTCAATCAACCTTATGAATCTACCGCTTCTACGCAACGAGATATTATGGAAGGACGTCCTTCGGAACTCGAAAATTTTAATGGATATATTGTAGAGCAAGGAAAAAAACACAAAATTAAAATCCCTGTAAATAAGTTTATTTACGAATGTTTACTTCCTCAAGAACGAATCGCTAGAAGTAAAAAATAAGACTAAAAACCACTCTATATTAAATGATAAAATCATCTTTTATTAAGAGAGAACTCGTAATTTTGCAAAAAAATAAATTATGCAGTATTGGAAAAAATATTCCCCGGAAGAACTCGCTTCAAAAATTGACAATGCACTAAAACACAACGTCGATTTTTCGCATGACATCTCCTTAGGATATCCCGCTTCAAAATTAGACGGAAATGTGTTTTATGACAATGCTCCGTTTTTAAAAGACGCCCCTTTATTGAGGGCTTATGTTGCAAATCCAAATCATATTGGCTGTCATACTTTGGGCGAATCTGAGCATGCTTTTAGCGGAACACACGAGCTAGAAAAGGAAGTTTTAAATGTACTTGCTGTTGACTTTTTTAATTGCAAACCCGGAAATTTTGATGGCTATATTGCAACCGGTGGTACCGAAGCAAACATACAAGCGCTTTGGGTTTATCGCAATCATTTTGTAAATAATCACGATGCAAAATTTAGTGAAATTGCCATTGTTGCATCAGAAGATACGCACTATTCAATCCCAAAAGGATCAAACTTATTAGGGATAGATTATATCATTACTCCTGTAGATTTTGAAACAAGAATGATTCAAAAAGAAGTGCTGTTTGACTTGATTAAAACTGCGAAATCCGAAGGTAAAAAATATTTTATTGCCGTTTCTAATATGGCGACAACGATGTTCGGTTCTGTGGATGATCCCAATCTTTTTGTAGATGTTTTACAAGAATTAGATGTTGATTTTAAAATTCATATCGATGCCGCTTTTGGCGGATTTATTTATCCGTTTAGTAAAGGAAATGACGAAATAGGATTGAACAATCCACACATAAGCTCAATCACTATCGATGCTCATAAAATGCTACAAGCACCTTATGGAACTGGGGTTTTCATCTGTAAAAAAGGGTTGATTCAAAATGTACTTACCAAAGAAGCGCAATATGTAAATGGGATGGATTTAACTTTAAGCGGGTCGAGATCTGGGGCAAATGCCATGGCGGTTTGGATGATTCTTTTTAGCTACGGACCTCATACTTGGTTCGAAAAAATTAGTGTTATTTTGATGCGAACACAATGGTTATGTGATCAATTAGACATGTTGAGAATTGGCTACTACAGACATTCAAAAATGAATATTGTGACCATGAAATCTGATGGAATTCCACACGAAATCGAAGAGGAATACGATTTAGTTCCGGAGACACATGACGGAAATAACAAATGGTATAAGGTGGTGATTATGGATCACGTAGAAGTAAACCATCTTGAAAAATTAATTGATGCACTTAAAGAATTAAAAGCTAATCAATAACTTCTGAAACGGTTTTTTCTTCCTTAGGGAAAACCGTTTTATTGAATACAATTAAGATTCCGACGCCACAAGAAATTGCAAAATCTGCTACATTAAAAATGGCGTTAAAGAATGTAAATGTTTCTCCACCAACAAATGGAATCCATGAAGGGAACATCCCATTTTGGATGAATGGAAAATAAAACATGTCCACTACTTTTCCGTGAAATAAGGTTCCGTAATTATCATCAGCAAATAAGGTTGCAAGGTCTCTACCTCCTGGGGTATCGAAGATAATTCCGTAAAAAACAGAATCTATAATATTACCCAAAGCTCCTGCAAAAATTAATGCAATCGCAAATAATAATATTTTTGAGGCATTCTTTTTAATAGAATTTACCAACCAAAAAGCGATTCCGGTGATGGCAAATAATCTAAAAATTGTTAGGAATAATTTTCCAGTTCTACCTCCAAACTCGGTTCCCCAAGCCATTCCGTTATTTTCTACAAACTGTAACCGCGCCCAATCTAGTCCGAGAATATGGACAGTTTCTCCATAATAAAAATGAGTTTTAATATAGATTTTTACGATTTGATCAATCAGTAAAACTACAGTGATAATTAAAATGGATTTTGTTAATTGGCTCATTTTTTATTTGTGAGAAGTCTTATTTAAATGTCAGGTCGAGCGCTTCCAACAGTTCTCGTTCCGATAATTATCGGAAGCGCTCGAACAGACAGTTTATACTCTTTTGGAATAAAACAACTATTGCATTTTTTTTGCCTCAATGCTCAAAGTTGCATGCGGCACTAACATTAGACGTTGTTTTTGAATCAAGTTTCCTGTTGCACGACATATGCCATAGGTCTTGTTTTCGATACGCATCAACGCGTTATTTAAATCGCGAATAAACTTTTCTTGACGGATTGCCAACTGCACATTTGCCTCTTTACTCATTGTTTCTGAGCCTTCTTCAAAGCCTTTAAATGTAGGTGAAGTGTCTTCTGTACCGTTATTTCTATCGTTTTTAAAAGTACCTTTTAACAAGTTTAAATCTTCTTGCGCATGGGCAATTTTATCTAAAATGATTCCTTTGAATTCTTCTAGATCGCTGTCTGAATATTTTACGGGATTTGTAGTCATTTTTTTAAAGTTTTTCAATTAATATTTTAGTTTCTACATCGTCAAAAACCACATCGGTTCCATTCTCTATACTTTCGACAAAATTCAACTCTGTAGTAAGCGTTTCAGTCATGATATATTGCTCATTTTCTGCAACAGCTTCAGCCAAAACTGCGTTGTTTTCAATGCTCAATTTAATTCTATCAGTCACTTCTAAACCAGAATCTTTTCGCAGGTTTTGCACTCTATTTATCAACTCTCGTGCATTTCCTTCTTTGCGTAATTCATCAGAAATAGTGACATCCAAAGCAACGGTTAATCCACCTTGATTTGCAACCAACCAACCTTCGATATCTTGTGATGAAATCTCAACTTCGTCAATAGACAATTTTACAAAATTRTCGCCTATTTTCAAATCAATTTCGCCCTCTTTTTCAATATTGTTAATATCTTCTTGATTAAGGGTCTGAATTGCAGCTCCAATCAATCGCATTTCCTTACCATATTTTGGTCCAAGGACTTTGAAATTAGGTTTTATATTCTTTACTAAAATTCCAGAAGCATCATCTAACAATTCAATTTCTTTTACATTTACTTCGGATATAATCAAGTTTTGAATTGCCAAAATATCTTCTCTATCTTGATTGTCTAACACCGGAATCATTACTCGTTGCAAGGGTTGGCGCACTTTTATCATTTCCTTTTTACGAAGTGACAATACCATTGATGATATTTTTTGTGCCTTTTGCATCTTGCGTTCTAAATCAGAATCTACCAAAGTTGCATCGTATTTTGGGAACTCTTCTAAATGTACAGATTCTAATCCGTTGCCAGAAACTGCTGTCAAATCTTTATACAAATTATCCATAAAGAAAGGTGCAATTGGTGATGCCAATTTTGAAACTGTCAACATACAAGTATATAATGTTTGGTATGCAGATATTTTATCTTGTTGATAATCGCCTTTCCAAAAACGCCTTCTACTTAAACGCACAAACCAGTTRCTTARRTTYTCWKKTACAAAWTCTKRAATYGCWCKCGYWGCYTTTGTWGGTTCRTAWTCMTCRWAARATTYWTSYACYTKTTYKATTAASGTRTTYAATTCTGAYARMAYCCAWCGRTCAATTTCTGGWCKWTYWTYTAAAGYWATWTCWKCTTCGGAATACGAAAACTTGTCGATGTTTGCATATAAGGTAAAGAATGAATAGGTGTTGTAAAGAGTTCCGAAGAATTTACGACGCACCTCATCAATTCCGTCAATATCAAATTTCAAATTATCCCAAGGATTTGCATTCGAAATCATATACCAACGTGTGGCATCGGGCCCAAATTTATCCATCGTTATAAACGGATCAACTCCGTTACCCAGACGCTTCGACATTTTCTTTCCAAACTTGTCTAAAACCAATCCGTTCGACACCACATTTTTGTAGGCTTTTGAATCGAAAACCATTGTTCCGATTGCGTGCAATGTATAAAACCAACCGCGAGTTTGATCTACCCCTTCGGCGATAAAATCTGCGGGAAAAGCCCGAGTAGCCACGTTTGTTTCTTCTGAATCTTTTTGATGAGATCCCGAACCAAGTTCGGAATGACGCGATTTTATCAAATCGCTATTTTCAAATGGATAATGCCATTGTGCATAAGGCATTGAGCCTGAATCAAACCAAACATCAATCAAATCTGCTTCGCGCTTCATTGGTTTTCCTGATTCAGAAACTAAGGTAATTTGATCAACAATATTTTTATGTAAATCTAATTTCGCATAATTTTCATCGGTCATGTTACCAACTTCAAAATCAGCATAAATATCTTTGTCCATAATACCCGCCTTTACGGCACGTAGCATTTCAGATTTTAACTCTTCTACAGATCCAATTAAGATTTCTTCAAGACCATCTTCTGTTCTCCAAATTGGCAATGGAATTCCCCAATAACGAGATCGAGAAAGATTCCAATCATTGGCATTTTTTAACCAATTCCCGAAACGACCTTCACCCGTATTTTTTGGTTTCCAGTTTATTTCCTGATTCAATTCATACATTCTGTCACGTTTTTCGGTGACTTTAATAAACCAAGAATCCAACGGATAATACNAAATCGGTTTGTCAGTTCTCCAACAATGTGGATAATTATGTTTGTACTTTTCTACGTGAAAAGCTTTATTTTCTTCTTTTAATTTGATGGCAATTTCTACATCCACAGATTTATCTGGAGCAGCACCATCCTCATAATATTCGTTCTTTACATACTTGCCTGCAAACTCGCCCATGTGCTTTGTAAATCGACCTTGCAAGTCAACCAACGGAACAGGATTTTCATTCTCATCCAACACCAACAATGGCGGAATTTCAGGTGTTGCCTGTTTTGCAACCAAAGCATCATCAGCACCAAAAGTTGGGGCGGTGTGTACGATTCCCGTACCATCTTCAGTCGTTACAAAATCACCAGAAATTACTCTAAAAGCATTTTCAGGATTTTGATACGGAAGTGCGTACGGYAATAATTGCTCGTATTTTATTCCGACTAAATCAGCGCCTTTACATTCATCAACAATAAAAAACGGAATCTTTTTAGCGCCTTTTTCATAAGATGATAATTCTTCAACAGACTCAACTTGTTGGAATTTCTTCCCAAATTGTTTACCTACCAAAGGTTTTGCTAAAATCAAATTAACCGCTTCAAACGTATATTGATTGAATGTTTTCACCAMCACATAATCAATCTTTTTACCAACAGTCAATGCGGTATTCGAAGGCAACGTCCAAGGTGTTGTAGTCCAAGCCAAGAAATGAGCATCCTTTACATCATCACCAAAAGGAAGAACTTGTCCTTCTTTCATTTTAAACTGAGCAACAATTGTGGTATCTGTTACATCTTGATAAGCTCCTGGTTGGTTGATTTCATGTGAACTTAAACCAGTACCAGCCTTTGGAGAATAGGGTTGAATCGTATATCCTTTATACAATAAATTCTTGTTGTACAATTCCTTTAACAGCCACCATACGGTCTCCATATATTTTGGTTCGTAGGTAACATACGGATCTTTCATATCTACCCAATGCCCCATTTGCTTGGTCAATTTTTCCCAAACATCGGTGTAACGCATCACCGCTTTTCTACAAGCAGCATTGTACTCTTCGACACTAATTTTTGTGCCAATATCTTCTTTTGTAATTCCTAATTCTTTCTCTACACCCAACTCAATCGGAAGACCGTGCGTGTCCCAACCCGCTTTTCTTTTTACCTGAAAACCTTGTAGTGTTTTATAGCGACAAAAAATATCTTTGATGGTACGCCCCATAACATGATGAATTCCTGGAAGTCCATTTGCAGAAGGTGGTCCTTCAAAAAACACAAATGGTTTTTTATCATCACGGGTATTGATACTCTTTTCAAAAATAGCATTATCCTCCCAAAAATCAAGTGTTTCTTTTGCGACTTCTGGTAGGTTTAATCCTTTGTATTCTCTGAATTTCTTGCTCATTATTTCGTCAATTCTATAAGACTGCGAAATTAATGAATTTTAGGAAAATAGAAGTTAATTTATTGAGTATTAATAGGAGTGCAACTTTCGTAAAAAAACAGCATCAAATTCTTTTCAATATGAGATTCCTCRTCACTCCTACGGTCGTTCTGTCGGAATAACAAACAAGTAGAGATATACAGATTACTTCACTTTGTTCGCAATGACAAACCTTTATTTCATCCCTCGTTCTTTCTGAATATTTTCATAAGCCATTTGGATTTGTCTAAATTTTTCTTCGGCTCCTTTTAAGTGCTCTTCTCCTAAATGCTGTAACTTATCTGGATGGTGTTTTTTTACCATTTTTCTATAGGCTTTTTTTACCTCGGCATCTGTAACTGATTTATCAATTTCTAAGACTTTGTATGCGTTGTCAACTCCGTTATAAAACATCGCTTTGATAGATTCATAATCATGGTCATTGATGTACAAATACCCTGAAATTTTATAAATCATATTGATCTCAGCTTCGTTTACATGACCGTCAGCATTTGCAATTCCGAATAAGAAATGAATCATTTGCAAACGTGTTGCATGGGTCATGTGTTGACGGATTTGCATACACACTTGGCGTGTAGAAATTTTGTCATTTTTGATGATTCCGCTAAACAATTTAAAAGCGTGATTGGCACGGGTTGCACCATACATTTGGATAAAATGATTGCGGACAAAATCCAATTCTCTTTTATCAACTTTACCATCCGCTTTGATAACAACTGCAGATAAAATTAACAAGCTCATTTCAAAATCTCCAGATTGCGTAGTGCGACTTGTCTCACTAAATCGTTTGGCATTTTGAACATCTTCTGATGAAAATCCATCAACAAAGTTACCTACTACATATCCTAAAATCGCACCTATGGGTCCACCGAAAGTAAACCCTAATGTTGCACCAATCCATTTTGTAAAATTTGCCATGTATTCTTTATTAAGGCGACAAAGATATATAAAACAGACGTGTAATAATCTTGATATTTTGTTAATTAATCCATATTAAATCTCAATTTATCAGATGCCTCAAAACCTAAATTGAGCGATTAATGCAAAGGGTTAATATTACAAGTGTTATTTTGACTTAGTTCTAAAATACATTGAGTTGTAGCCCTTTTTTTTCGAAATATCTCAAAAGTAATACGAGTCCTCCTCGATCGGAAATTTTATCGTTTGTTATACCAATTTTTGCTATCTTTATTCCTATAATCAAAAGGTACTGTATCACCTAAATAGGGAATGTTTATATTTTCGTTTTGGTCAATTAAATATACACCTTATCAACCTTTAGGCTACAGTATTTTTTGATTTATGAAGTAATCGCTCAATTTAGGTTGGAGTCACACCGTGAATAAATTCTGTGAATATAAATTTCCCTTTGGGGGATTACAAGGTGTCTTATGAAACTACTATCAACAAATATTGGAGAACGTAAAACCGTAACTTGGAAAGGTAAAACTGTTGAAACGGGTATGTACAAAAAATCTTCAAACACGCCCATTTTTTTAGGAGAAGAAGATGTAGTTGATGATGCGGTGGTGGATAGAAAATATCATGGGGGAATTGACCAAGCAGTTTATGCCTATTCTTATCAACATTATAATTACTTTCAAAAACTATATCCTGATTTAGATTTTGACTTCGGGATGTTTGGAGAGAACCTAACATTTGATGATTTAAACGAAGAAGGAATTACCGTAGGGTCAACCTATAAAATTGGCGAATGCATTTTAGAAGTTACCAAACCAAGACAACCTTGTTATAAATTAGGAATCAGGTTTGGGACGGCAAAAATTGTAAAGCAATTTTGGAATACCTCTTTTAGTGGCGTCTATTTTAAAGTCTTAAAAACAGGATTTGTAAAAGTTGGAGATGCATTAGAACTCATCCAAAAACAAAAAAACACCCCGACAATTGCCGAGGTGTATGAAACTAAAAAGTAGTAGTCATTGCGAATGGAATGAAGCAATCTCATTATAGAGTGAGATTACTTCGAAATTAAAATTTCTCGTAATGACATTAAACTTATTTCTTTAAAGCGTCTCTAATTTCTTTTAATAAATCATTATCACTTGGTCCTGATGGCGCAGCAGGAGCTTCAGGTTTTTTAGTTTTATTAATTGCTTTTATAATCATAAACATCACAAATGCAACAATAACAAAGTCAATAACATTGGTTAGAAAATCTCCCCAAAGTACAGCGACTTGACCCGTAATTTTTCCTTCAGCATCGGCAATTCCTTCTCTTACGATATACTTCATGTCTTTGAAATCCGAATTGAATAATAAACCGATTAGGGGTGAAACGATTCCGCCTGTAAATGAAGTGACCACACTTTTAAAAGCGGCACCCATTACAAAACCAACAGCAATGTCAACAAGGTTTCCCTTCATTGCAAAGTCTTTAAATTCTTTTAGCATTCCCATAAATAATTGTTTTAAGTTAGGAGACTAAATTACTAAAAAATAAGTGATTATAAAAGGGATGATTTGTAAATTCACGATGCGGTTTTGATTTCACGGTGAGATTAAAAAAAAGCTCACACCGTGAATAAGCTCGGTAAATACGGTTTATAAAATTTCTCTTTTGATGCGTTGCGAAATTGCGGTTAGAAATTCATAGGGAATCGTACCAGAATTTTTCGCAAATGTTTCAACCGTTTTTTGATTGTCAAAAATAATTACGGCATCACCTTCGTTACAATCGATATCAGAAATATCGACCATAATCATATCCATACAAACATTACCAACAATAAATGCCCTTTGATTTTTAATGCTTACAAACCCCATTCCCTTTCCTAATTTTCGACTAATTCCATCAGCATGACCAATAGGAATTGTAGCAGTTTTCATAGGTCTATTAGCAATACAGCCACGGTTATAGCCTACACTTTCTCCTTTTTTGATAGTGTGAATTTGAGAAACACAACTGTGTAGTGAAACCACATTTTTTAATTCGGATGTCTTACTTTTTTCATTTGCAAAACCGTACAAGCCAATTCCCAATCGCACCATATCAAAATGAGCTTCGGGGTAATTTAAGATTCCAGATGTGTTGCACATATGTTGTGTTGGAATGAATCCAAAAGCTTTTTTAAAATCAAACGTAATCGTTTTAAATTTATCAATTTGATTGCAAGAAAAAGTTTTTTCATTTTTATCTTCTKWTGCTCCTAAGTGCGAAAAAACAGAACTGATTTTAATTGTTTTATTGCCTTTTAACTTTGATGCGATTTTCGGAATATCATCTAGTGAAAAACCAAGGCGATTTAACCCAGTATTGAATTTTAAATGGATGGGATATTCATCTAAGTTCTTCCTTTTTGAAAGGGATAAAAAAGCATCTAAAATACGATGACTGTACAAATTTGGTTCCAATTGATTTGCAACCAATAATTCCAAATTCACTACCTGAGGATGCAATACGACGATAGGAGTTTTAATTCCAGAAGATCTTAAAGTAATTCCTTCATCAGTATAAGCAACCGCAAAATAATCGA
>NVSL01000051.1 GCA_002401215.1 Flavobacteriaceae bacterium
TCTCAAAATCACCATTTTGGTTGTTTTCTAAATAGACAGAATACAAAATATCAGCTTGTAAATGCAGCGCGTTTTCTAAGTTCTCTTCTCCTAAAATACTATTCAAATCAGCAGTTGCAAACGCCTCGAAAGTCTTAAATTTCTTACTGATGTTTGGCATCTGTTGTGTTGTACATTGCTTACCACGCATGGGTACCAAATTACCTTTATACTCGCTTGTTAAAATAATATCATAGGTTCCGTTTTTATCAAAATCATCACAAAAAATCTGAAATGGCTTTCCTTTTTTAGCTTTAAATTTTGAGTTCTTTCCGAGGTTGCCCACAAAATAATCTAGGTCGCCATCACCATCCATATCTTTTTGTGAGATGGAAAACCACAAACCTGCTGTTTTTTCTAAATCTGGGATTTCCTTTTTTATAAAACTCCCATTTGTATTTTCGAATAATTGAATTTTTGTCCATTCACCAACTGCAATTATATCTGCATCGCCATCGTTGTCATAATCAGAAAAAATAGCACTGGTAATCATTCCTATTTCATCTAAATCTGAAGAGGTATTGGACTTCTTAAATATTCCTTTTTCATTAATCAGCAAATATGATTTTGGAGAATATGGATATTTATCTGGAATATTTCTTCCTGCCACAAATAAATCTAAATCCCCATCATTATCCACATCATTTACTATTACTACTTGACCCGCTGTATTTAGTTTTGGTAAGCTATTTTCTGATTTCCTAAAATTTCCTAAACCATCATTTATATACAATCTATCCTGGTAATATTCATTTCCTTCGGCGTATTCTGCACCCCCACTTACCACATATAAATCTTGGTCACCATCAGAGTCTGCGTCAAAAAACAAGACTCCTAAATCTTCTTGATTTTTATCGTTTTCAAAAATAATTGTGTTTGACTTTTTAAATTTTCCATTTGCCTTTTGCAAATACAATTCACCCGATTGTCCTTTTGCACCTCCCACAAAAAAGTCATCTAATCCATCATTATTTACGTCAGCAGATGTGATGAAAGGACCATTTTTAGATTCGGAATGTGGCAATAGAATTTGTTTTTGAAAATCGTCAAATTCATTTTCTTTATGTTGAAATGTAATTCCTAAAGATTCAGATTTTTGGGCTGTAAAATATGGATTGATTTCAGTTTCTTTTTCAGTTTGTGCAGAAGCTTTTTGATAATCAATTACGATCAATTGATTTGGTTCTACATCTTTTAATTCTGACAGTTTTCCATCTTGCCAAAACACTTGAATTGCAGAAATAGATTCAGGCTCTCCGAGTCCAAAAGTCAACTTTGGATCTACAGATGATTGAAACCCACGAGACAAATTTAATTCTTGTGATTGACTAAAATCATTGGTTTGCACAACTACTTTTGCTCCGATTCCATTCGGGTTTTTTGCAGCTCCTTTTAACTGAATTTGAATAAAATTTTGAGTAGAATTATTTTGATAAACACTTGCTTCATCCTCCATATTATTCACAATCAAATCCAAATCGCCATCATTATCTAAATCGGCATAAGTTGCTCCGTTAGAATTAATTTTTTCGGTGATTCCCCAATCATTAGAACGATTGCTAAAAGTTAAATCGCCATTGTTTTTATAAATATAATTTTGCAATTTTTCTGAAGGCATCATTCCAATAGCTTCTTCAATACTCACCTTTTTACGACGCATAATATTTTGTCGCATTTGATCTCTAAAATCTTGATTAGACAAATCTTTTTTAATTCCGTTAGTCACAAAAACATCCTTAAAACCATCGTTATCAAAATCGGCAATAAGTGGTGCCCAAGACCAATCGGTCTTTGCGATTCCTGCCAAATAGCTAATCTCGCTATAGCTTCCATTGCCATTATTTAGTTGCAATACGTTGGTCATATATTGGTGATGATATCCAGAATTTACCATCATATTAAAACTGTTGGTATTCATCGATGCCATGTTCTTTTTACCTCTAATATGATCTTCTGCCATCATATCTAACACCAATAAATCTGGTTGTAAATCATTATTAATATCAGCAAAATCAGAGCCCATACTATTGTTTGAGATATGATTGAATCGGGTTAAAATTTCATCGGTAAATGTTCCGTTTTTATTGTTGATGTATAAATAATCGCCATGAAAAAAGTCATTCGCCACAAAAATATCCATCCAACCGTCGTTGTTAAAATCGCCAATAGAAGCACTCAGCCCCCAGGCTTTATTTGCAACTCCAGATTCATTAGTTACATTGGTGAATTTACCATCATCATTTCTAAATAATTGATCAGAACCATAGTCATTAATCTTTTTATCACGTTCTAAATCGATGGTAACATTGTTTCTAAAATCAATACGATGCCCTACCAAATACATGTCCAAATCACCATCATTGTCCATGTCAAAAAAATGAGTTTGAACTGAAAATCCGTAAAAATCCAATCCATATTCTTTTGCTGACTCTTTAAAAGTATTGTCTTTTTGGTTGATGTAAAGTTTGTTTTTACGCAATTCATGATCTTCTAAAGCACCTGCTTTACACACATAAATATCTAACCATCCATCGTTGTTTATATCGATCATTGAAATTCCTGTAGTCCAGCCTAACTCATCTTTTACATTTGCAGTTTCGGTAATATCATCAAAAACAAAATCACCTTTATTTAAATAGATTTTGTTGGATTGTTGGTTAGAAGAAAAATAAATATCCACCAAACCATCATTATTAATATCGCCCACTGCAACCCCGCCACCATTATAAACATACGGGTAATTTAAGAAATTGAAGTACAGATTTTCTGTCACCGAATTTTTAAAATTGATGTTTGTTTTAGAAGCATCCATTTTAGTGAATTGTTTGAGATTGCTATCTGTGCTACGTACCGTTTTTTCTTTTTCACAAGAAATTAAAAGGATTAAAAAGGCAGTTATAATGAGGCTATTTTTCATGATATAAAAATACGGATTATATAGAAGTATTTGTTCTTGATGTAATTTTTTTAGGGCATTTACTATGTGCTTCTCGATACATTTTTTATTCGTACCTCATAAAAAATACTCGAAGTGACGTTTGAATTTTAGATTTGAGCGAAACAAGTTATGTACTTACCCTATAGTTACATTTACAATATTATTGATACGATGTCTGCGAGTCATCGTATCAATAAAACTGTAGATAATTCAAAAAGCTGCCTAATTATTCATCAGGCAGCTTTTATCAACTAATTCAACTATTAACTAAAATAATTAAGAAACTCAAATTTAAAAATTCGATCCAGTATCCCACCATAAACGTGTTCCACCGTTATCAGGTCCTCCTAACATTGAAACTGCACCTGCAACTCCACCCGGATTTGTCGATAATTCGCTATCAACAAAAGGGATTCTTCTGATTTGTATATCTGTATCAATTGTACCAGCACTTTGATTACTAACTACTGGGAAAATTTTAGGATATCCTGTTCTTCTGTATTCACTCCAAGCTTCTTGCCCCTCTGGGAACATTGCAATCCACTTTTGAGTGATGATTTTTTCTAATTTTGTTTCGTTATCATCTGCAGCATTCCAAGCAACAGTTATAGTACTCATTGCAGCAATGCTATTTGCAGCATTTACTGGATCTACATAATCAGCTGGTGTAGAAACTGCATCAGCAATATAAGCAGCAGAACCACTTGCACCATGTTGACTAAATGACATTGAAATACCTGTTTCGTAATTGCCTTGTGCATCACCTGCACCAGCCCATCCTCTTAAAGCAGCTTCGGCTTTTAAGAAATAAACCTCAGCAGTTGTCATTAATTGAACGCTTGATGTTTTTACAGCATCATTCATATTTGAGAGTCCGATATAAGCTGATTTTTGATCAAGCTCATCAGTATATCCTGCTTGCAATGGCAATCCGCCACGGATACCTTTATACTCCCCTGGATAATCTGGAGACTCGTTAAATAAACTTCCAATTCTTGCATCTCCAAAACCAGTTAAAATAGATTCCATAGAAGCATTCATTCTAATATCTCCCCAAGAATTATCAATCACTGATAAAGGATGATCTAATGCACTGTTTACATAGAATCCGTCGTCGTTAGAAACCATAAGTCCGTAACTATTACTCAATGCTTTTTCACCTTCAGTTTGTGCTTTTGTTGGAGCAACTACTGATAAACGAATTGCTAAACGCAAACGTAAAGAGTTTGCTAACTTTACCCAACTYGCATAGTTTCCGCCATAAGATAAATCGAATGCTTGGAACTGCTCCCCATCAATATCCGCTTCTAAACTAGCAACTGCTAAATCTAAATCTGCAAAAAATGCATTGTAAACTTCTTCTTGAGAATCATATACTCCCGCATTTTCTAAATCGCCAAAGTTTGTATAAACAATTGGTCCGAAAACATCAGTAACACGATGCATACCTGCAACTTTTAAGATTAAAGCCACACCGTTTAAAGCAGGAACTTCATCTTTAGTTAACTCTTCAATTGCCTTTGCATTGTCAATTACATTAGAGTAAGGTACTGACCAAATAAAGTTATTCCAACCACTTACTAAAGCGTACGTTGTGTTATTTGCACCCGCAACAAATGGTCTTGGGTTTGTCATGTAACCAGAATACACATCGGCATTTAGGTTTTGTTGTAATTGATACGACCACGCTGGCGTATATTGATAGATACTTTCAAAAATTGGTTTGTACTTAGAACCRACATGCTGAAAATCTACCTCTAATTGTTCTTGCGAAATATTTCTATCGTTTCCGTTGTAATCTTCTAAATCACTACACGAAGTAACAATAAGACCCAATACAACTAAACATGTCAATAATCTATATTTATTATTTTTCATCATGTTATTTTTTAAAATGTTAAATTAATGTTTAGTCCAATACTTCTTGAAGAAGGAAGCCCTAAAACGTCTACACCTTGTAGCGCATTACCTGTACTTAAAGATATGTTTGGATCGTGTGGAGCATCTTTATAGAAAAAGAATAAGTTGCTACCAACTACAGATGCTTTTATTCTTCTAAAGAATGAATCGTCACCTAAGTTAAAGTTATATCCTAATGCAAATTCTGCTAATCTAACGTTTGTTGCGCTGTACATATACTCTCCTGTAAATCCGTTTCTACCACCAACTTTACCGTAGTATTCTTGTGCAGTAAGTGTTGATTGATTTCCTGCTAAATCTACAACAGTAACATCTGCATTTGCAGTTTCTCTTGCTGAGTTATTACTAATACCTTCAACAATTGCTTCTGTTAAACTCATTGTTTCTCCACCAAATTTACCATCGATTAAGAAATCTAATGTGATGTTTTTATAAGTGAAAGAGTTGTTCCATCCTAAAGTAAAATCTGGATTTGCATTACCAACTTTGGTAAGACCATCTACTAAATTATCATCATTCATAACAACAGAACCGTTATCTACAATTGGATAACCATTGCTATCTCTTCTAACAACTTGTGCATAAATATCTCCGAATGACCCACCTTCTACAAGGTAAGAACCGAATGTATTTACTCCTTTAGGAGACAGTGTAAAGAATTCTGGCTCAATTAAACCATCTAAAGTTTGACCATTATAAATTTTTACAATTTCATTTTTATTTGTTGCAAAGTTTACTGTTGTAGTCCAATTAAAATCATCATTCTGAATTGGTGTAGCATATATTGTTGCTTCAACCCCTTGATTTAAAATTTCACCTGAATTTAAATATGCTTGTGGTGCTCCAATAATTGAAACAGAAGTAGCAAATGCATAATATTGATCCGTTGTTTTTGTGTTGTAATATCCGATATCGATTCCGTAACGATTGTTTAAGAATCTCCATTCAGTACCAATTTCAAAAGATTTTTGTCTTTCTGGTTTTGGTGTTGAACCTGGAAAAGGTCTGATAGGATCTTGGCCAACTCCCCCACCACCAAAGATGATAGATCTGCTTGGATTCAATTGATCTGGACCAAATGCATTACCAACTTCGGCATACGATGCTCTTACTTTGGCAAATGATATTTTATCTCCTAAATCTGTCATCTCGCTAATAACTCCTGTTAAACCAAATGATGGATAAAAGAAAGAATTATTATTAGCAGGTAACGTAGAAGCCCAATCATTACGACCCGTAATATCTAAAAATAACATATCTGCATACCCTACTGTTGCACTTACAAAAACAGAGTTTGTACGAGACTCATATGAGTTTTGTGTAAAATTAACTGATGGGTTACCATTAAAGTTTTGGTATGAAAATACATTTGCAAATTGCAAACCTCCATTTGTTCCAGAATCTCCAACAAAACTCTCACTTGTAGTACGTGTTGTACTTGTACCTACAATTGCGTTTAATGAAACTTTTTCTGACAATTGTTTGTTAATCGTTACAAGAAAATCTCCATATAATTGTGTGATATCTTGTTGCGTTACCATATATCTACCATTTGCTGGAGCTRAAGTAGCCTCAGTTGTAGCATATATTTTTCTTTCAAACTCAAACATTGACTTATCATAAGTACCTCTAGCAGTTAATGAAATCCAATCGTTAATTTCATAGCCTAAGTTTAAAGATCCTAAGAATTTATTGTTTGTATCTTGACTTGCATTACGGTTTGTAATCCAATATGGATTTTGCTCTATATCAGAAGTTCCTCTCCACCATCTTTGTGTCATAATATTTCTATTTGGCTCATACTCTTCAAAAACCTCGTAGTCTGTTAATTTTTCTCCTGGAGAATCAAATGCATAAGCTCCAACTAAAGGATTAAAGTACAATCCAGAAACTGGTCTGTTTTTAATTTTTTGAGTAGATGCCATAACACTCGCATTTACTGTTAACTTATCATTAAAAAGTTTTGCAGTTTCTCTAAGCGAAATTGTGTGTTGTTTTAACTCATTTGTTGGCATAATACCACTAGCAAATGAATTGCTATATGAGAAAAAAGTTTGTGCTTTTTCTGATCCACCAGAAATAGCTAAAGAGTTAATGTTTGTAACTCCTGTATCTAAAAAGTCATCTACATTACCTTGAGCATCTCCGTTAAAGTCCATCATATAAGCAGGACTATCAACAGTAACGTTTGTAGAAAAATCAACTTTAAAACTTCCTGCTTTTCCTTTTTTAGTTGTAATTAAAATTACACCATTTAAACCAGCACTACCATATAATGCAGATGCAGATGCACCTTTTAATACAGTCATACTTTCGATATCATCAGGATTGATTAATGACAAAACATCACCACCATCTGTATTACCTCCATTAATATCACCAAAAGTATCTGATGGCTGACCCGCTGTTGGATTAGACAATGGAATACCATCTACCACATATAAAGGTTGATTGTTTCCGATTGATGAGTTACCTCTTAATACAACTTTTACAGATCCACCTACACCAGATGCACTTCTAGTTACCGTTAAACCAGCAACTTTACCAGACAAACTATTAATTGGGTTACTTTGTTTTACCCTACTTAATTCATCTGCCTTAATATCTTGCGCAGCATAAGTTATTGATGCTCTTGTTTTCTTAATACCCAATGCAGTAATAATAACTTCATCAAGATTTTCAGCATCCTCTTCTAATACTACATCAATTACTGATAAACTACCAGCAACAATTTCTTGTGTAAAATATCCAAGAAAACTAATTACCAATACATCTTCTGATGACACATTATCTAACGTGTAATTTCCATCAAAATCTGTTTGGGTACCGTTTTCAGTTCCTTTTACAACAACACTTGCTCCAGGCAATGGTCCGCTAGAATCGGATACCGTACCAGAAACTGTTTGTGCAAAAATGACACTTCCAGTGAGCATAATTGCAGCAAAAAACATCTTTTTTAGTAAATTGTTTTTCATACTTTGTTCATTTAAATTAATTTTAGTTATCATAACCCAACTCCTTTCAAAGTTAAATTATTGTTATTTTTCCTTGACCAAATTATTAATAGTTTCAATTATCAGACTAAGCATTACGACAGAAGTGTCAAAATTATCGACAAACAACATATTTTTGACCAAATTGATTTTTTATTTTAATTGATTCCTTTCTGTATCTAGATTTGCGAACGATAAAATATATTTTAAGTATCTTCGAGCCGATTAAAACCATTTCCTTTTAAAAATGCCACAAATAACACTTCACGATTTAGCGACAAAATTAAACATCTCGGTCAGCACCGTTTCAAAAGCTTTAAAAGGCTATAGTGATGTGAGCGAGAAAACCAGAAAAGCGGTAAAAGACTTAGCAGCAGAATTAAACTTCACTCCCAATATAGTCGCCTCAAATTTACGAACACAACATACAAAAACCATCGGAGTAATTGTACCAACAATCGTACATCATTTCTTTTCTAATGTCATAAACGGTATTATTAAGGAAGCCGAAAAAAGTGGCTACATGGTTATTTTACTACAAAGTAATGATGATTATGAATTCGAAAAAAAACAATTAGACCTTCTTATAAAACAACAAGTTGACGGAATATTAATTTCATTATCTGTAGAAACCATCAATTTTGAGCATCTAGAAAGAGTACAAAAAATGGGGATTCCACTAGTAATGTATGATAAAATTTCTGACACTGTCAATTGCTCAAAAGTTTTAATTGACGACAAAAAAGCAGCTTATGAAGCAGTTGCCTATTTAATCAGAAAAGGATACAAACGCATTGCTTATTTCGGAGCATCCTTAAAAGCACACAATTTTAGCAACCGCTTTTTAGGATACAAACAAGCGCTAGAAGAATTTAGAATTCCGTTTGATGAGTCCTTAATATATATCTGCGAACATAACGACGAATACAATCACGGTTATAACAATGCAGAACAATTAATAAAAGACCATGGCCTAAAAAATATTGATGCTGTTTTTGCAGTTACAGATGTGATTGCTGTGGGTGTTTCAAAATTTTTTAACACACACTCTATTTCCATTCCGCAAGACATTGCTATTTTTGGTTTTAGCAATTGGTTTATGTCAACGGTTGTAACTCCTGCCCTTTCAACTGTGAATCAACCAAATTATAAATTGGGGCAAAAAGCAACAGAGATTTTATTAGAAGAAATTGCATTAAGTGAAGCTAGAAAAGAAATTACGCCTCAAAAAATAATTTTAGAGACTAGCTTAAATATTAGAGAGTCAACATAATATTTTATATTTCAGACAACTAATTATATTTTTCTTAACTTTATAAAAAAGAAAAAATATGCTAGTTAAAGTTTTTGGCTCCGCCGTTTTCGGCGTCGAAGCAACCACCATCACCGTAGAAGTAAATATTGATCAGGGAATTGGTTATCACCTCGTCGGACTCCCAGATAACGCCATCAAAGAAAGTTCGTATCGGATTTCAGCAGCTCTCAATAATAACGGTTACAAACTCCCCGGTAAAAAAATCACCTTAAATATGGCGCCCGCTGACATGCGTAAAGAAGGTTCTGCCTATGATTTAACTTTGGCTATTGGAATCTTATCTGCTTCAAACCAAATAAATGCTCCCGATATTGACAAGTATATTATTATGGGTGAGTTGTCTTTGGATGGAAGTCTGCAACCTATTCGTGGTGCTTTGCCAATCGCCATTAAAGCAAGAGAAGAAGGTTTTAAAGGATTTATTTTACCCAAACAGAATGTAAAAGAAGCAGCTATTGTTGATGGATTAGATGCTTTGGGAGTTGATAATATTCAGCAAGTAATTGATTTTTTTGAAGGAAAAGCCACCATCGAACCTTTGGTGATTGACACCAGAAAAGAGTTTTACGAAACCATGGAGCACCCAGAATTTGACTTTGCCGATGTTAAAGGTCAAGAATCTATAAAACGATGTATGGAAATTGCAGCAGCCGGTGGGCACAACATTATTTTAATAGGACCTCCAGGATCTGGAAAAACGATGCTCGCTAAAAGATTGCCTACCATCCTACCTCCCATGACCTTGAATGAGGCTTTGGAAACTACCAAAATTCATTCAGTTGTGGGGAGGATAAAAGCACATAGCGGTCTGATGAATCAGCGCCCATTTCGGAGTCCACATCACACAATTTCGAACGTCGCACTCGTTGGAGGCGGAAGCTACCCTCAACCGGGAGAGATCTCTTTATCTCACAACGGGGTCTTATTTTTAGATGAATTACCCGAATTTAAAAGAGACGTTTTAGAAGTAATGCGACAACCTTTAGAGGACAGAGAAGTTACAATTTCTAGAGCACGATTTACCGTTACTTACCCAAGTAGCTTTATGTTAGTTGCGAGTATGAATCCATCACCGAGCGGTTATTTTCCTGATGATTCGAAAGCGATTTCAACATCACCACAAGAAATGCAACGCTACCTGAGTAAAATTTCTGGCCCTCTTTTAGACCGAATCGACATTCATATAGAAGTGCAACCTGTACCTTTTGAAAAGTTAACCGAAGAACGAAGAGGGGAACCCAGTTCAAAAATTAGAGAACGCGTTACCAAGGCTAGAGAATATCAATCTGAACGATTTAAGGAAATTGAAACGGTGCATTACAATGCTCAANTGAATGTAAAGCAACTCCGAAAATATTGTGTGCTGAATGAGGAGTCAAAAACCCTTTTAAAAAATGCCATGGAGAAACTGAACTTATCTGCTCGCGCCTACGACAGAATTTTGAAGGTAGCGAGGACAATTTCTGACTTAGAGCAAAACGAACATATTTCTCCAGACCATATTGCTGAAGCTATTCAATATCGGAGTTTGGATAGGGAGGGTTGGCTCGGGTAAAAATTGAATTATGGAAAATAAAATTAGCATACCAGAAGAAATTATCACTCACAAAATTTATTGGATTTGAGAACAAAAAGTAATGCTAGATAGAGATTTAGCACAACTTTACGGGGTTGAAACTAAATACTTAAAAAGACAAGTTAAAAGAAATATAGAGCGATTTCCAGAAGATTTTATGTTTGAATTGAATAAAGAAGAGTTCAAAAATTGGAGGAGCCAATTTGGCACCTCCAATTCTTCGGACAAAATGGGCCTACGTCGTCCGCCTTATGCTTTCACCGAAAACGGAGTCGCTATGTTATCAAGTGTATTAAAAAGTAAACGCGCTATCGAAGTCAATATTAAAATTATTAGAGTGTTTACTAAAATAAGATAATCACTATCCGAAAATTTAAATCTAAAATTAGAAATTGAATCCATCAAAAAGAAACTTGGTAATCACGATAAAAATATTGAACTCGTTTTTTCTTATTTAGATGAACTCCTTAAGAAAAAAGAAGTTCCGACTAAGAGAACTAAAATTGGTTTTAAAAAATGAATTATTGTTAAAGTTTCCTTAACAAGAAAACTTTAACACATTGAATTTGTATTTTTGATTGCAATAAATAAAAGATACAATCTATGAATAAATTATTCAGTTTACTAGCAAGTATACTTGTAACAACTACCGTTGTTTTCTCTCAAGAAAACCCCTTAATTAACACTCCTTCATTAAGTCCAGACGGCTCCGTAATAGCCTTTAATTATCAAGGCGATATTTGGACAGTTGAGACAAATGGTCAAAATTTAAAAAGGCTCACAATTCACGAAGCCAATGATGCCAATCCACATTGGAGCGCTGATGGGAAAACCATCGCCTTTAATAGTGATCGATTTGGTAATAACGATGTATTTACAATAAGTTCTAATGGCGGATTACCCCACAGAATCACTTATCACTCTGCATCTGATAAAGTAACGGATTTCACCAAGAACAACGAAATCTATTTTACAACAGCACGTAATTTCGTTCAGGTTGAGCGCGAAGCAGAAATTCATCATATTTCAGAAAAAGGAGGAACACCATTTAGATTGTTAGATGCGGTTGGTTTTGACGCTACACTATCTCCTAATGGTAAATTCATTGCATTTACACGCGGAACTTGTCGTGTTGAACGTGAGGCGTACCAAGGACCAGCAAATCGCGATTTATGGTTATACAATAATGACACAAAAAGCTACCGACAATTAACTGCTTTCGACGGACAAGATTTAGCACCGCAATGGGCTGATGACAGCACTATTGTTTTTCAATCAGCTAGAAGTGGCGTTTATAATGTTCATCAATTACAAATTGATGCAAATGGCAACAAAACTGGCGAGATATCTCAAATTACTTCCCTTAAAAAAATGGGATTGTGGTCCTTTGACCTAAGCACCAATGGTAAAGATCTTGTAGTAGTTTCAGGTGATAAAATTTCATTAGTAAATAGAAACACTAAATCAGCTAAACCTCTCAAAATTACAATTGGAAGTGATTATCGATTTGATCCTCAAGAGCGTAAAACATTTAGTAATAATGCTACTGAAATTGAAGTGTCACCTAACGGGAAACTAAGCGCTTTTGTTGTGAGAGGTGAAGTATTTATTACTGAAAACGACACTAAAAAAAGTAGAACAATCAATCTTACAAACTCACCTTCTCGTGATTTGGATATTATTTGGTTAAATGACGAGACACTTCTTTTTAAATCTGACAGAAACGGATCAAACAACTTATACACGGTTTCATCAAATGATCCTGAAAACGAAAATATATTTACTTCTTTAAAGCATAACATAGTACAAATTACAAAATCAAAAGCGGGAATTTCTAATCCAACATTAGCTCCAAATGGAACTTCTATTGTGTATAAAGAAGGTAATGGAAAACTGATTACAGCAACTATTTCAGAAACAGGAAAAGTCAGCAATCAAAAAACGTTAATAGACAGTTGGGATTCAGCTGAAGGACTCGCATGGTCTCCAGATTCAAAATGGTTGGCCTATAGTTTAAGTGATTTAAATTTTAATGATGAAATTTATATTCACAAAGCAGATGGCTCAAAAGACCCAATCAACATTTCTATGCATCCTAAAGGAGATTATAGCCCTACATGGAGCGCTGATGGTAAAAAACTAGGTTTTTCATCAAACAGAAACAATGGTGATTTTGATGTTTGGTTCGTTTGGCTTAACAAAAAGGATTGGGAAAAAACCAAAGAAGATTGGGATGAAGAAGTTGATGAAAAGAAAGCTAAAAAAGACGAAAAGTCAGATGACAAAAAAGAAGATGAAATTGTAGATGTAATTATTGATTTTGAAGACATTCATGAACGTCAAGTTCAGGTTACATCTTTTACTGGAGGAGAATCTATTGAAGCAATTTCAAAAGATGGAAAAACTTTCTATTATACTACAGGCAATGGAACTAGAGGTAATCCTAAAGTTGAAAATGACTTATTTAAAATAGCATGGGATGGAAAGGATAGAAAGGCATTAACTAGTGGAAATGCTCGTCCAAGACAAGTTTCATTAGATTTGAAAGAAAAATATATCTATCATATTTCTAAAGGGAAACTTGCCAGAATCAAAACATCAGATAGCAAAAAAGAAAGTCTACCATTTTCTGCAAAAATGATTATTGATTATACTGCAGAATCAAATCAAATATTTGATGAAGCATGGAACGTAATAGAAGATAGATTCTATGACCCTAATCATCATGGACGGGATTGGGATAAACTAAAAAACACCTACAAGCCTCTTGCATTAAAAGCGTCTACACGTACTGACTTTAAAGTAGTATTTAATAAAATGTTAGGTCAAATAAATGCAAGTCATATGGGATTATACAGAGGCGAGAATCGCGCTGACACCCAAAATGAACAAACTGGTATTTTAGGTATTGAACTTGAAAATGCTAATGGAAATTTAAAAATTTCAGCCATTGTACCAAACAGCGCTGCTGACAGAGAAACCAGCAAATTAATTGTTGGAGATATTATTAAAAGTGTGAATGGAGAAGAAGTTTCTACATCCGAAAACATGTACAAACATTTGGCGGCTACAACCAATGAAAAAATTGTATTGGAAGTAACAAGAAATGGAGCCGAAAGGGAAGTTGTAATTAGACCAAAATCGAGTGCAAGAACTGACAATTATAAAGCTTGGGTAAAAGAACGTAAGCGACTTACTGAAAAATATTCAAACGGACGCTTGGGTTATATTCACATTCAAGGAATGAATTGGACTAGCTTTGAACGCTTTGAACGTGAATTGACAGCAGCTGGATTGGGTAAAGAAGGTATTGTAATTGATGTACGATTTAATGGTGGCGGTTGGACTACTGATTATTTAATGGCTGTGTTAAATGTGCAACAGCATGCATACACTGTCCCTCGAGGAGCTGCTAAAAATTTAGAAAAGGAACATACAAATTTTTCTAAATACTATCCTTTTAGCGAGCGACTACCATTGGCTTCATGGACCAAGCCATCTATTGCATTGTGTAATCAAAATTCATATTCGAATGCCGAAATATTTTCGCATGCATACAAAGAATTAAATCTAGGAAAATTAGTAGGAGTACCAACCTTTGGAGCTGTAATTTCAACTGGAGGTCATACCTTAATTGATGGTTCTTATGTACGTGTACCGTTTAGAGGGTGGTATGTAAAATCATCACAAAAAAATATGGACTTTACACCGGCTATGCCAGATGTTGTCGTTTATAATAATCCAGATGACAAGGCAAAAGGGAAAGATACACAACTTAAAAAAGCGGTAGATGAGTTGCTAAAAGATTTGTAGAACTACAAAAAAAGCAGTCTAGACTAGAACGTCATAGACTGCTTTTACTTATAAATACTTTTGGTTATTGATTCTTTTTAAAAGTCTCAACACCTTCCCCTAACCACTCAAAGTATTCATCAACGTCTGGTGTGTATCCAACAGGGTCAATCAAATTTTCTTCATCATGCCCCATCAATACATAATAAGGTTGTGCGTTTGTACCATATTTTACGGCTTGCATTTCGCTCCACTTCTGACCGATATAACGCAACTTTTTTCCTGGATTCAAAACTGATTCAACCACTTCATCTTCTTCCAATGCGCGTTTATCATCTACAAATAAGGATATTAAAATCACATCATTTTTTAGGATGTTTAGCACTTTATCTTTTGGCCAAACATTCTGTTCCATCTTTCTGCAATTCACACATGCCTTACCTGTAAAATCTATCATTACGGGTTTGTTTACTTTTTTTGCATACGCCAATCCTGTTTCATAATCATCAAAAGTTAAGATATCATGTGGCGCTAACAAATGAGCTCCCTCTGGAATTTTGGCAATCGTTGCTCCGTCTCCACCTTGACGCGCATACCCAACACCATAAGGCGATTCGGCATAATGCTGTGGTGGAGGAAACGCGCTGATTAAATTTAATGGTGCTCCCCATAATCCGGGAATCATATAAATTGTAAATGACATTACGATCAAACCTAAACTCAACCTACCCACAGAAATATGTGTTAATGGCGAATCATGTGGCAATTGAATTTTTCCGAAAAGGTAAAAAGCCAAAGCTCCAAAAACAGCAATCCAAATGGCGATAAATACTTCGCGTTCGAACCAATGTAATTCTAATACTAAATCTGCATTCGACAAGAATTTGAATGCCAACGCTAATTCTAAAAATCCTAAAACAACTTTTACTGTATTTAACCAACCTCCAGATTTTGGAAGAGAATTCATCCATCCTGGGAACGCTGCAAATAATGTAAATGGTAATGCGATGGCTAATGAGAACCCGAACATACCAATAACTGGGCCTGCATAATTACCTCCTGATGCCGCCTCTACTAACAAGGTTCCAACGATTGGTCCTGTACAAGAAAAGGATACAATTGCCAAAGCCAATGCCATAAAAAAGATGCCTATGATTCCGCCTCTGTCTGCTTGTTTATCTATTTTTGTTCCCCAAGAACTTGGCAATGTTATTTCAAATGCACCTAAAAAGGACGCTGCAAAAACAAGTAACAATACAAAGAAAATTAAGTTGAACCATACATTTGTTGCGAGTGCATTTAGAGCATCAGCACCAAAGAAATATGAAACTGCAAGCCCTAGAAAAACATAAATTGCAATAATTGCCAATCCGTAGATAACTGCATTTCTCACTCCCGCCGCCTTACTTTTACTTTGTTTGGTAAAGAAACTCACGGTCATCGGAATCATCGGAAACACACATGGTGTTAACAATGCTAAAAATCCTGAGAAGAAAGCAATTATAAAAATTGTCCACAACCCTTTTTTATTTCCTTTAGATTTTTTCTCTTTTTTGGGTGATACTTTCTCTTTTACCTCACTTTTTTTTTCTACTGAAACTGATTTTTCATTACTGATATTTTCAATTTCAGTAGAAGTTAAAAGAGCACCTGCTTTACCTTGAACAGAAAAGCTAAGGTCTTTATAAGTTGGTGGTAAACATTGTGTATCATCACACACCATAAATTCTATTTCGCCAACAATGTCAATTTTATCATTGGTTAATAAACGGATGTGTTGTTTAAATGTAGCAGTATTTTCAAAGAATTTTATCTTCATTTGAAAAACAGGATCATCAATAGTATGCCCTTTTCCCTCAGCTGTTTTACCAACTAATTGAAATTTACTATTATCATCTGTAAAGGTAAACGCTGTAGCAATCGGTCCGTCTTCAGGAACATCTTGCGAATATAAATGCCATCCACTTTCAATAGTAGCGGTGACCACCAAATTATAATCTGTATCCGAAATTTTTTCAACCGAAGTTGTAAAAGTTACGGGGTCTAAAATTTGAGCATTTAAATTAACAGCGAATAGGAAAACTAAAAATCCTGCTACTACATTTTTCATTCTATTTTACTTTTTGGGTTTAAACACAATTTCGAACGATTCTGAATCGTCTAACAATCTAGTCGTAATATCTTGAATATCTTTCGCTGTGATTGTATTAATTATGTTTTCAAAATTATCAGCATCGTTCATATTATAACTTTCTAAGACATAGTTTTTTAATAAACTCATCTCATATTTATTATAATTTTTTGCTTCTTCTCTTTCTTTTAAATAATTGGTTAAGGTTTTATCTAAGTCAACTTGTTTTATTGTTCCGTTAGCAATTGCTTTGATTTCATCATTTACAATTTTTACCAAAGTTTCTACTTTATCAGGATTACAGTCAAAAGAAACAGATAAATAGGCTTGTTGTTTTGGCTCTTTAGATAAATTTCCCCAACTGCTTGCACCGTAGGTACCACCTTCCTCTTCACGTAAAGTTTCGGTAAAACGCAATTGCAACATATCGCCTAAAATACTCATCAATTGAGCATCTTTCCCATTCAGATCCTGAGATTGCACACTCGCAAACGTCCAATCCAGCGTCTTTTCCGTTTCAGGATTTCCGCTTTGATTGAAATCCTTCTCCCTGTAGTGAAATCGGATTGTGAGTTGGTATTTGGTGCCAGTGCGAGAGTCAGACAAATTCCATGGCCAACGGTTAATCCTCGGCAAACAGCAGAGCAGATTTGCACTCATCCTAACCCAAGTAAAATCGCTGTGGTCTTTGGTACTGAGCGCAGTGGCCTAACCAATGATGCCTTATCCCAATGTCA
>NVSL01000052.1 GCA_002401215.1 Flavobacteriaceae bacterium
ATTGGCAATATCAGCAAGTGTAACTTTAACTCTGATACGCATATTACTCCCTTTTACGCGAGCAGTCCTACGACCTCCTCCGCCAAAACCACCGAAACTTCCGCCGCCGCCATGACCACCAAAAATATCGCCAAATTGACTGAAGATATCTTCCATGTTCATACCGCCACCGCTAAAACCTCCACCGAAACCGCCGGCTCCTCCGCCTCCGTTTTCGAATGCAGCATGACCATATTGATCGTATCTCGCTTTTTTGTTATCGTCACTTAAAATCTCGTAAGCCTCTGCAGCTTTCTTAAATTTTTCTTCGGCTGATTTATCATCAGGGTTTTTATCAGGATGATGCCTGATTGCTTGCTTTCGATATGCCTTTTTAATTTCRGCWGYMGTTGCRCYTTTACTYAYTYYTARWATKTCGTAATAATCTTGTTTTGCCATTATCTTAATCTAATTGTCATTTTAATGACGCTATTTTATTGTCCAATTACTACTTTTGGAAAACGAATAATACGATCTCCTAATTTGTAACCTTTTTCAATTACATCAATAATTTTCCCTTTCATTTTTTTAGATGGTGCAGGAATTTGTGTGATTGCTTCATGCATGTCAGCATTAAAGGCATCACCCGCTTTTACATCAACATCACTCAATCCTTTTTGAGTCAATGAGTTTTTTAATTTATTATTGATCAACTCCATCCCTTTCAACAACTCTTTGTCTTTTGCTTTTTTAATCTCAGTAAGACCCCTGTCAAAATCGTCTAAAATCGGCAACAATACTGTCATTAATTCTTGGTTGGCAGTTCTGTATAATTCCATACGTTCTTTAGARGTACGCTTTTTATAATTTTCGAACTCCGCAAACAAGCGTAAAAACTTGTCTTTTTCTTGTTTCAAAAGATCTTCAGCAGAAACTTCTTCTACCTTTTCTTCCTGATTCTCTTGCGTTTGCTCGTTTTTTATTTCTTCAGTCTGAATTTCTTTTTCTTCCTGATTTTCTGTTTTATCACTCATAATTTTTGTTCCTAAAAATAATCTCGGATTATTGTTTACAAATTTGTTGCCATTCAAAATTATGTGTCATGTTGTCACAAAAAAAATAGAATGGGTTTAAAATATTTCTAAAAATAAAAAATTCTAAATTCCAACTTTAAATATATTGGAATTTAGAATTTGCTATTTGTATTTTGGTGCTTTTAATTAATTCTTTCAATTTTAGCCCCCACTGCTTGCAAGCGTTCAACTATGTTTTGATACCCTCTGTCTATTTGCTCAATGTTATGAATCGTGCTCACTCCATCCGCAGATAAAGCAGCAATTAATAAGGAGATTCCCGCTCTAATATCTGGTGACACCATAGTCGTCGCTTTTAAATTCGATTCATGATTTGAACCAATTACCGTAGCGCGATGTGGGTCACACAAAATAACTTTTGCCCCCATGTCAATCAATTTATCGACAAAGAATAAGCGGCTTTCAAACATTTTTTGATGAATCAAAACCGAGCCTTTTGCTTGGGTAGCAACCACTAAAACGATGCTCAATAAATCTGGGGTAAACCCAGGCCAAGGCGCATCAGAAATGGTGAGTAAAGAACCATCAATATAATTTTGTATTTCGTATGAATCTTGTGCCGGAATAAAAATATCGTCATCAATTTTTTCTAGTTTGATTCCCATTTTTTTAAATACTCTCGGAATCACACCAAGATTTTCCCAACTCACATTTTTAATTGTCAATTCAGATTTTGTCATCGCCGCCATCCCAATCCATGATCCAATTTCAATCATGTCAGGAAGGATTCTGTGCTCACATCCACCCAAATTTTCAACACCTTCTATCGTCAATAAATTAGAACCAACTCCAGTGATTTTTGCTCCCATAGAATTCAACATTTTACACAATTGTTGAATATATGGTTCGCAAGCAGCGTTGTAAACTGTTGTCGTTCCTTTTGCTAAAACCGCCGCCATCACTATGTTTGCAGTCCCAGTAACCGATGCTTCATCAAGCAACATATCAGCTCCATAAAGTTGATTTGCTTCTACTCCATAAAAACTCTCTTCCTTATTATAACGGAATTTAGCACCTAAACTTATAAAGCCTTCAAAGTGTGTATCTAATCTTCTACGTCCTATTTTATCGCCACCAGGTTGCGGAATATATCCTTTTCCGAATCTTGCCAACAACGGACCAACTAACATAATCGAACCTCTCAACGAACTTCCATCACGTTTAAAATCATCAGATTCTAAATATTCTAAATTAATTTCGTTTGCTTGAAAAGTATAAGTATCATCAGATAATTGAGCTACTTTAACACCCAATTCACCCAAGATAAAAATAAGTTTATTAACATCAATAATGTTTGGAATGTTACTAATCGTAACTTTTTCGGGAGTTAATAAAACCGCACATGCAATCTGCAATGCTTCATTTTTTGCTCCTTGCGGAGTGATCTCTCCATGCAGTTTATGTCCGCCTTCAATCTTAAATGTAGCCATAAAATATTAATACTTTTTGCGGTAGTTTTTCTGTTTTCCTTTTTGGTAATTTTTTTGATTGTTTTGAGTTCTCGCAGGTTTCTTTCTCAACAAGCTAGAAGATTCAGAAAGTTTTTCCTCCGTATTTCTCAAATCAATTTTACCATCAGATAAGTCAAAAAGGTGTTTGAAAATTACATCATCATCAACGGTATCTTTATTCCAATTTAGATAACATTTTTTCATATGATTGGCAATCACAAAATTCAATCCTTCTTGTTTATCACCTTCTTCCCAAGATAACGCAACATCAATCATCGTCTGAATATTGTTACCATAAAAACGATATTTCGATGCCGTTTTTGGGTAAGGTAATGGCTCGGGCTTTTCTTGTAATTCTTCTTTCGAAGGTTGTGGGTATGGAGATTCTGCCTTTAATTTAAAATCAGAAATGATAAATAATTGATCCCATAATTTATGCTTAAAGTCAGGAACATCACGCAAATGTGGTTGTAAATTCCCCATCACATCAACAATAGCTCTTGCCATTTTATTGCGCTCTTCATCATCTTCAATTGCGATGCAATGGTTTACTAATTTTTGTAAATGTCTTCCGTATTCTGGTATTAATAAATGCTCTCTTTCTGAGTTGTATTCTAAATCAAACGTCATATTTTCATTGTTATTTAAGAATTGCAAAGTACGTTAAAAAGTCTTGGCACACAAAGGCATTCATAAGAAAATATAAAGTATTAAATCACCCATAATTTTCTTTTCCAGAATGAGATTTCTCGTTGCTCCTAAGGTCGCGCTGTCGAAATGACAAATGAGATGCAAACAAATTATTTACCCAATCACCTTCAATTTGGCATATTGCAAGAGTAATTTTTTAGATCCGTCTATAAATTTTATTTCGGCTTTTTTATTAGGACCAACTCCCTCTATTCCAACCACCTCTCCTTTTCCAAATCTACTGTGTTCTACAATGTTCCCTACCGTTAATGCGGAATCAAATAGATTTGTATTGGTAACATTTGAAGTTGCATTCGAAACTTTCTTTAAGTTTTTTGGTGGCGCAAAATTGGGCGCAATTTTCATTGGAGATTGCTTAGGCTTCGGCATCGTACTACGAGAAATCGGTTTTTTAAAGCGGATGGTACTTTTAGGGATATCATCAAAAATATCATCCGGAATAAATTTATTTTCCTGCATTCTCGCTCTCGGCGATAAATACTCTAAATATTTTTCATCTATTTCTTCTAAAAACCGACTTGGTTCACAATCAATTAATTTTCCCCAGCGATACCTGCTTTCGGCATAACTTAAATACGCCTCTTTTTCGGCACGTGTTAATGCAACATAAAACAATCGGCGTTCTTCTTCCAATTCACTACGAGTATTCATGCTCATGGCAGATGGGAATAGGGTTTCTTCTAAACCTACTATATAAACATACGGAAATTCCAATCCTTTTGATAAGTGAATTGTCATCAACGATACTCTTGGTTTTCCATCTTTATTGTCTTTGTCAAAATCGGTAGCCAAAGCAACATCTTCTAAAAAAAATGCCAAGGAGGTATCTTCTTCTTTTTCTTTTTGAATGGTGATAAAATCTTTCATTCCATTCATTAGCTCCTGAATATTTTCTACTTTACTCACACCTTCTGGCGTTCCATCAGCTTCTAAATCTTTGATGATTTTTGTATTTTTCACTACAATTTCAGCAACTTCAAAAGCGTCTTTTGTTTGCGCCTCAATTTGAAAATGACGAATCATCGTTGCAAAATTATTCAGTTTTAATCGTGTACCAGAATTGATTTTGACATCAACTTTATCCAAATTTAAAACGATATCAAAAATGGTTTTCCCATAATAATTGGCTGCCACTGCCAATTTATCAATAGTAGTTGCACCTATGCCACGAGCAGGATAATTGATGATTCTCTTCAAAGCTTCCTCATCATTCGGGTTGATTAAAACTCTCAAATACGCCAAGATATCTTTGACTTCTTTTCGCTGATAAAAAGACAAACCACCGTACATTCTGTAAGCGATATCTTTCTTTCTCAAAGCATCTTCGAGTGCTCTCGATTGCGCATTTGTTCGATATAAAATAGCGAAATTGTCATAAGACAATTGCTTGTTCATGGCATTTTCAAAAATGGAAGCTGCTACAAAACGTCCTTCCTCAGATTCAGAAAAAGTACGCATCACTTTAATTAAAGATCCTGCTTCATTTTCTGTCCAAATCTCTTTGTCTAACTTGGTTTTATTTTTTTCGATGATGCTATTTGCAGCCTCTACAATAGTACTCGATGAACGATAATTCTGCTCTAATTTAAAGATTTGAACATCGTCATAATCACGTTGAAAATTTAAAATATTTTGAATGTTCGCCCCACGAAAAGCGTAGATGCTTTGCGAGTCATCACCCACCACACAGATGTTTTGAAAACGATCTGCCAAAGCTCGCACAATTAAATATTGCGAGTGATTTGTATCTTGGTACTCATCCACCAAAATATATCTAAACCTATCTTGATATTTTGCCAGCACCTCTGGAAATCTTGTCAATAATTCATTGGTACGTAAAAGCAAATCATCAAAATCCATGGCCCCAGATTTAAAACAACGCTCAACATATTTCTGATAAATCTCCCCCATTTTTGGACGCATCGCCATTTTATCGGCTTCTTGTAAATCAGAATTATTATAATAAGCTTTGACGGTAATTAGGCTGTTTTTAAATTGTGATATCCTGCCTAAAACTTGTTTCGATTTATACTTATCTTTCTCTAACTGCATCTCCTTAATAATGCTGTTTAGCAACCGAACAGAATCTTGTGTATCATAAATTGTAAAGTTTGATGGATAGCCTAAATGATGTCCTTCCGACCTTAAAATTCTAGCAAATACGGAGTGGAAAGTCCCCATCCATAAATTCTTGGCTTCGCTATTTCCGACCACTTTACCGATACGATCTTTCATTTCTCTTGCCGCCTTATTTGTAAAGGTCAAAGACAAAATATTGAAAGCATCAATACCTTGTTTCATCAAGTTGGCAATGCGATACGTAAGCACACGTGTTTTACCAGAACCYGCCCCAGCGATAATAATCATTGGACCTTTGGTGTGTAAAACTGCTTTTTTCTGTTCTGGATTTAAGGAATCTAAATAATTTGACAAAGTGTTGTTTTTTAGTTTGAGGTCTCGACTTCGCTCGACCAGACAAATCTTGCTGTTACCTCGAGCGTAGTCGAGCGGTTTTAATCGATTCGCAATAGGTTTCAAAAATACATATCACAATAGTGACATACAATAAAAGTTATTGACAAAATTGTGGAAATGTGGAATTGTTTATTTGTTGAGATGTTTAATTGTTTATTTTTGATTTTCAAATTCAAGAAATAAATGAAAGCAGCAGTCTTAACAAAATTCGGTAGTGTAGAAACTGCCTTTGAGCTGAAAGAAGTTCTGAATCCAACATTAAATGATGGTCAGGTTTTAATTCAGGCTGAAGGCTTTGGATTGAATTACGCCGATATCATGGCGATTCAAGGCGACTATAAAGATTGCCCTCCACTACCCGCAATTATCGGTTATGATGTGGTCGGGAAAATAATTAAAACCAAAGGAAATTGTGGCAATTTAAAAGTTGGTAACCGAGTAACAGCGATGACTCGTTTTGGTGGGTATGCAGAATTGGCTGTCTCAGAAAGTGTTGCTTGCGCAGTAATAAATGACAGTTTAGAAGTTGGGAAAGCGATGGCGTTGACGACACAATATAGCACCGCATATTATTGTTTTAATGAAGTTCAAAATTTATATAAGGGTGATAAAGTCTTGATTCATGCCGCAGCTGGTGGAGTTGGAACCGCCTTAGTACAAATGGCAAAAGACAGGGGTTGCGAAATTTTTGGGACGTGTGGATCTGATGAAAAAATGGAATATTTAAAATCTTTGGGAGTTCATCATCCTATTAATTATAGGAAGGATGATTTTTATGAGGTGATTAAAAAAATAAATGGCGACAATAAATTAGATGCCATTTTTGATGCTGTTGGTGGCGAATCAGTAAAAAAAGGATTCAAGCTTTTAGGAGCTGGTGGAAGTCTAGTAGTTTTTGGAGCAGCAAGTATTACCGGGAAAAATATCATCGGGAAATTAAAAACTGTGCTTGGCTTTGGATGGTATCATCCGCTAAAATTTATCATGAGTTCTAAGGCGATGATTGGTGTAAATATGCTCCGAATTGGAGATAGTAAACCACAAGTATTAAAACGCTGTTTAGAAAATGTTGTGAAGCAAGTTGAAGATAAAACCTTAGATCCAACAGTTGCAAAAGTTTTTAAAATTGATGAATTGGCAGGAGCTCATCAATATTTAAAAGACAGAAAATCTATTGGGAAAATTACGGTTGTTTGGTAGTGAGCTGGGAGACAGAAGACGGGTGACGGAAAACCTAAAACTGAATTCTAAAAAGTTATTCCACAGAGATACACGAAGAATAACAAAGAGGCACAGCGGTTTTGTTTGATACTAACTATACTGAGACTGAAGACTGATGTCCGAAGACTCACGAAAAAAAAATCCCATCAACAAAATTGCAGATGGGATTTTAAGCTTATAAAAAAGTGCTTATTCTGGCAACACTTCTTGGGTTTTATTTTTTTGTCCAAATTTATAGCTTACACCAAATTGAACCATCCAAGTTGTCATATCATACGCAACTGTAGATCCAGGTATTTTACCTAAAGGATTTGTTGCTGCATCCCAAGGACCGCCGAAAGCTTGTGGTGTCGGGTTTAATAACTGACCTTCTGTTTTTCCATTACTCATGCCATAATGAAATACACCATCAACTCTAAATTTATCATTAATTTCATAACTCAAACCTGCCTGAAAAGCATTTGCAATAATTGCAGTTGCTGGTGTAGAATAGAAAGCTAACTCATCTTCAATTGGGTTAGAACWATWSSKRYWWYMWAWWCGSWWMSGYAATTWTTCTNKMCCTTTATMYTGARMYCMGRYWKWAAMWWYRGAMAWRCCTTTCCATCCAAAACCATTTACTGCTCCTGTTGGAAATCCAGCTCCTGGACCACTATCTGCAATTTTCCAACCAGAAGCTTCGAAACCTTCTGTATTAGAATAGTCAACATATCTATAATCTAGAGCAATATCGAAATCCGCTTTTGAATATCCTAAACCAAGAGAATAAATTGCTGGGTAATTCATTGTAAAATTAGCCGTTGGAGCTGATGAGCCATCTAAATATTTACTATCGAATTCCATTTCGCTCATGTATTGTGGAGTTTTATAAGAGGCACCCACTTTAAATCCGTTTTGAGAGTCATAGAATATCCCAAATTGACCACCTACACCATAAGCAGCAGCTGCTTCACTTACAGGATATCCCAAGGTTTGACTTGGTCCTGCAATTGGATTTGGTTCTAATGTTAAAGATGAATAGTTAAAAGTTGGTTGCACACCTATTGATAATTTATCAGAAATTTCATATGCCCAAGTAAATCCTACTTGCAAGAACAGATAGTTTGATTTTAAATTTCCAAAACCACCTGCAAATTGTGGAAAATTAATTGGATTAGAAGGTTGATTTGGGTCGTAATTAGGGTTTCCATTCCCAGCTAAATCTTGTGGGTAATTCAAATCTTCTGGAAAATCAACTCCAAATCCACTAATACCAAACATAGAGACACCAAAAGTATTTTTGCTTTCCGGTTTACTCCAAGTAAATGCTAATGCAGGCATTGGAGAAATACCTAATTCAGATTCTGTCTCTCCACCAAATGAACCATTTGGTGTTGGAACTGTTGAGTATAATGTTGAGGTTCCTTTAAAAAAACCTAAATCAAACTTTAGAATAGAACCATCAAAAGCTGATAGTGTTGCCGGATTCCATTGCATCGCTCCACTAATATCTAATGGTTGCGCAGTAGCTGCTCCACCCATAGACATGTTTACGGCGCCAACCCCTTGCATTATATGCCCTGTTTGTGCAAATGCAAAAGTTGTGAATAATAAAAAACTGAATTTTAAAATTTTGTTAGTCATAATATTTAATTTTTGTTTGGGTTTGATTCAAAATTAAGATTTTTTTTACGTGTTGTGACAAAAGTTACGACCTCTCTTAATCTTTTATTGAATTCTTATTAATTTTACCTTTACGTTAATAATAAGCAAATTTAGATGGCTTTTGATTATACTAATATGATTTATATCAGTTTTAAAGAAAAAGTTTAAACTTTTTTTAACTATTTTTTTTCGGATATAATATTACATTTTCAAAGCGGTTGTATTCTTGAGATTACGAATAGAATTTTTTAAAAATAATCACAATTAAAATGCTAATTTTGTTTTTGATAAAAAAAATCAAATTTATGGAAGATATCCTGATGAACATTATTTCTTATACAGCACCCTCTTTAGTGGTTGGTATTGTTGCCTACTATTTTTTCTTACGACTTACTAAAAGTGAAGAATCACAAAAGAGATTCGACTTATTTAAAGAGGATAAAAAAATAATACTCCCTGTTCGGTTACAAGCTTATGAAAGAATGACTTTGGTAATGGAGCGCATCAATCCATCAAAATTATTGATTCGCATTACCCCTACTTCGGATGATAAAAATTTATATGTTCATAAATTAATCACTGCGATTGAACAAGAATTTGAACACAACTTGTCTCAACAAATTTATATTTCAGAAAATTGTTGGAGTGCTTTGGTTTCTGCTAAAAATGCAACTGCAAATATTATTAAAACATCGTCTGAAAATGAAAGCCTATCATCTGCTCATGAAATGAGAAATGCGATTTTACAAAAAATGATGAAAGGCAATTCGCCTTCGCAAACAGGATTGTCCTTTATTAAGGAAGAGGTAAAAGAGTTGTTCTAACCCTYCTACGCTTACTGCTTCGGAGGACAAAGAGACTTTAGACCGCTTCGCTTTTAGACTTAAGATGTAAGACTTGGTTTTGAATTAATAGGGAGTAATTAAAAATGAAAAGCTCCGAAATTGACACTTCAATTTCGGAGCTTTTTTATAACGAAGTAACCTCTCTATTAGAAATAAACAGATTGCTTCACCTTCTTTGAAGGCTCGCAAAGACGTCTCACTAATCTAACTTTGGTAAATGAAACGCATTTAAAATACTTGCCTCATTCATCATATCTTCAATATCATCAGCTTGCCTTGGTGCAAGTCCAGATAAGTTTATTGGGCCATTTCCAGTCACTAAAATATCATCTTCAATTCTTACTGCAATTCCCCACCATTTTTCATCACAATCACTTCCTTCAGGAATGTAAATTCCAGGTTCAACGGTAATCACCATATTCACTTTTAACACACCTCTATTMCYTMWAYYKKRWRMKWCWRRYYYMAKSWRRTGKGAMGKKYMKWGTRSMWWAKWYTWWCTTCCTTGTGCTACAGAATCGATGATTCCTAAATCAATTAACCCTTGGTTGATTAAATCTCTACCTACTTGATCAATCTCACCCATTGTTGACCCAACAACAGCTTTAGCAATACCCAATTCTTGCGCTTCGTAAACCAAATCGTAAATAGCACGTTGTTCTTTATTAAATTTTCCGTTGGCAGGAATTGTACGCGTAACATCTGCAGTATAGCCATGATATTCGGCTCCCAAATCCATTAAAATCATTTCTTTTCCAGCACTCATTTTGGTGTTTTCAATATAATGTAACACACATCCATTATTTCCAACTCCAACTATTGATGGATAGCCTTCATACTCTGCTCCATATTTTTTATATACAAATTCATGTACTCCTTGAATCTCAGCTTCCGACATTTCTGGATGCATCGCTTTCATAATTTCTATCTGTCCAACTGCCGAAATTTCTGCTGCTTTTTTAAGTAATTTCAATTCCTCTTTGGTTTTGATTTCACGCAAACCTGCCATTAATGTCCGCAATGATTTTACATCAATATTTGTTTTTATTGCTACAACACTATCATCAACAGGAATTTCTGAGGAGGCAGCTTCGTAAGAAATTTTGCTTTTAAACTGCGCTATTAAATTGTATAAATCTGATTTATCTCTTTTAGAATTCCGTACATCATTTTTAAAATCTTTAAATAGGACTTTCTCAAAAATTGAAAAGTCTAAGGTATTCGCTTCGAAATCTTCTCCGTTAAAAACTTGATTAAATCCCATTTTTGAAACACCCTCAACTCCTAATCTTCTTCCTGTCCACATTTCATATTGCGGATTTCTCTTACGAACATAAATAATTTCATTATAGGTTTTATCGCCTTCAGTTTGATCCTCAGAAAAAATCAACAACATAGCGTTTGGCTCATTATACCCAGTTAAATAATAAAAATTCGGATCTTGATGATATATATAATCTACATCATTTGCTCTGTTACGAACAGGGTTTGCAAAAAATACCGCCACAGAATTTGAAGGCATCGAATCTCGCAAAGCTTCTCTTCTTTCTTTGTGAAAATCAGAAGATAAATAATCTGTTGGTAAATCTGTTTGTGCAAAATTGTTTGTTACGAACAAACAAATAATTGAGGTAAGAAAATAATTAAATTTCATTATTGCGTGGTTTTTTGAATTTCAAAGATAGCAATAATCTTAGTGTTGAAAATGTTAAAATTAACATCAAAATTTTATGAAAATAATTCTAGTTTATTTTTTAAATTTACGCAAAATTAAATCAGATGAAAAATACAGCATTAACAAAAGTACACGAATCTTTAGGCGCTAAAATTGTTGGATTTGCAGGTTATAATATGCCGGTGCAATATGAGGGAATTAACATTGAACACGAAACTGTTCGTAAAAGTGTGGGCGTTTTTGATGTATCGCACATGGGTGAATTTTTGATTGAAGGTCCAAAAGCGTTGGAGTTGATTCAGAAAGTAACTTCTAACGATGCTTCGAAATTAGAATTGGGTGATGCGCAGTATTCTTGTTTTCCGAATGAGAATGGTGGAATTGTAGATGATTTAATTTGCTATAGAATAAAGGAAGAAACGTATTTATTGGTTGTAAATGCTTCGAACATTGAGAAGGATTGGAATTGGATTTCTAAATACAACGAGTCAATAGGTGCTGAAATGAAAAACCTTTCTGATGCTTATTCATTGTTAGCAATTCAAGGGCCAAAAGCAATTGAAGCGATGCAATCGATTACTTCGATTGATTTGAGCGCTATCCCATTTTACAAATTTAAAATTGGGGATTTTGCAGGAATCGAACATGTAATAATTTCTGCAACTGGATATACCGGTTCTGGTGGATTCGAAATTTATTGTAAGAATGATGAAGTTGAGCAAGTTTGGGATAAAGTTTTTGGAGCAGGTGCTGAGTTTGGAATCAAACCAATTGGTCTTGCGGCTCGTGATACCTTGCGTTTAGAAATGGGGTATTGCTTGTATGGTAATGATATTAATGACACGACTTCTCCTATCGAAGCTGGTTTGGGCTGGATTACGAAATTTAATAAAGACTTTGTAAATAGCGAAAATTTAAAAGCGCAAAAAGAAGCGGGAGTTACTCGTAAATTGGTGGCGTTTGAATTGGATGAGCGAGGAATCCCAAGACACGACTACCCTATTGTTGATGCCGATGGTAACAAAATCGGGATTGTAACTTCTGGTACCATGAGCCCAAGTTTAAAGAAAGGAATTGGAATGGGTTATGTAACCAAAGAACATTCTAAACGAGATTCTAAGATTTATATTCAGGTTCGTAAAAAGGCGATTCCAGCGACGATTATTCGGTTACCTTTTTATAAAGGGTAGAAAAAGATTTAAGACGGAGCAATTTTGTCTTTACCGTACAGGCGGGAATTTATAAAAAAGATATTATATCCCACGTTAGCTTTAATGCAAAAGCAGAACTAAATAACAAACAAATGGAAACAATTAAAAGGAATTTTATAAAAAATCCATCGAAGAAAAATTTAATTTTATTTACACTTTTATGGTTTTTAGGAATAACGTTATTAATCTTGAGTACAACTGATTTATTTATTGAAAACTTTCTTCAAAAAAGGTATATAATGATTTATTTTTTAATGATTGGTTCAACTATAGCAACAGTAAAACTTTATATGAATTACTGGAGAAATAAAAACTTGAGTTCTAACTCAAATTCTGAATGAATWACTGTGCGGGATTTGACAAAAATATGGGTAAGTGGAAAACGGAACTGAACTCAAAATCACGTTTGACTTCCACTGTACCGAAAAAATAATAATCTGAATTTGAGCAAGTTTTTGGAATTGAAAACTACACAATTTAGTCAAATTCAGAAAGATATAAATTGAAAACTAAAAAAAGCGCTGAAACTATATTTATGAAAGATAATTCCTCCGTATTTAAGAACACCAAACTGAATAAAGCAATTTTTGTCTCAAGTATATTTGTCTGCGCATTTTGGATATTGGGACAAATGTTTAATGTTTATCATTACGCTTTGGTTGGTGCAATTTTTGAAATCCTGTGGCTCCCCTGTATTATTTCAATAATCGGAATACCCTTAATATCTCTTTATTTATTAATAAAGGAGAAGTTTAATTTAATGTCTCTTAACATATATTCTATAATAATGACAATAGGCCTTTTAATAATCCATTTTATGGAATAAATTATTCGAATTAAAGAAAGCACTAAAAGCTAACAATGTATATAGAAAATAAGCGAGATTATAGTATCATCAAGGCTTGTAGCCTGTTTTTACTTTCTTGTAAGTTGAAAGATTTGTGCTTCGGGGTCGCTTACTTTTCATACCCAAACCGTTGAAATTTCTCGGTAAACTATTTTTATTGAAATCTTTTTTTGCCGAGAAATGACAAACCAAAAACACCTTTCAAAATAAGTATTGAAAGGTGTTTTTTTTATGACACCATACTTTAGGGTGATTGTCAGCCTGAGCTTGTCGAAGTCAATTTAATAGTCAACAGTCTTAACTTCAACAAACTCAGTTTGACTGAATATAAATTATTCTTCAACCGGTTTTTTATCCTTTTTAATTTTAATTGTTAATTCATTCGTTTTTTCATCCAAATCCATAGTAATGGTATCTCCTTCGGATAATTTTGAATTTACAATTTCTTGTGCCAAAGCATCTTCAATATATTTTTGAATCGCTCTCTTTAAAGGACGCGCACCATATTGTTTGTCATAACCTTTGTCAACAATAAAATCTTTTGCTTTATCAGAAAGTTTTAAGGTATAACCCAAACCAGAAATTCTTTTTAGCAAGAAATCTAATTCAATATCAATAATTTTATGGATATCATCTCTATCTAAAGAATTGAACACAATTACATCGTCAATTCTATTTAAAAATTCTGGAGCAAACGATTTTTTCAAGGCGTTTTCTATCACACTTTTTGCATGAGAATCTGCCTGCTCTTTTTTAGATGCAGTTCCGAAACCGACACCAGCACCAAAGTCTTTTAATTGTCGCGACCCAATATTAGAAGTCATGATAATGATGGTATTTCTAAAATCAATTTTTCGCCCAAGACTATCGGTAATATGTCCATCATCTAAAATTTGAAGCAACATATTAAACACATCAGGATGCGCTTTTTCAATTTCATCCAACAAAACAACCGAATAAGGTTTGCGTCTAATTTTCTCAGTAAGTTGACCACCCTCTTCGTAACCAACATATCCTGGAGGCGCTCCGATTAAACGAGAAATGGCAAATTTTTCCATATACTCACTCATGTCAATTCTGATCAAGGCGTCGTCATTGTCAAACAATTCTCTCGCCAAAACTTTTGCCAATTGTGTTTTACCAACACCTGTTTGTCCTAAGAAAATAAAAGAGCCAATTGGTTTGTTTGGATCTTTTAATCCAACACGATTCCGTTGAATTGCTTTTACAACTTTCGTCACCGCTTCATCCTGTCCAATCACCTTTCCTTTAATAAGTTGCGGTAATTCACTTAAACGATTACTCTCTGCTTCAGCAACTCTATTTACCGGAATCCCAGTCATCATAGAAACCACTTCGGCAACATTATCTTCGGTTACAATTTCACGATTTAATTTAGAAGCCTCATCCCATTCTCTTTGAGCAGTTGCCAATAAATTTTCCAATCGTTTTTCGTCATCTCTCAACTTTGCAGCCTCTTCAAACTTTTGAGTGTTGACCGCATTTGTTTTGTCGAGTTTCACTTTTTCTAATTGCGATTCAAAATCTAAAACCTCTTTAGGTACCACAATAHTTGTGATGTGAATTCTAGATCCTGATTCGTCCAAAGCATCAATCGCCTTGTCAGGTAAATAGCGATCCGTCATATACCTATTTGTCAATTTTACGCAAGCTTCAATAGCGTCATCTGTATAATTTACATGATGATGCGCTTCGTATTTATCCTTAATATTATGTAAAATTTCAATGGTTTCTTCTACGGATGTTGGCTCAACAATTACCTTTTGAAAACGTCTTTCTAAAGCTCCATCCTTTTCTATATTTTGACGAAATTCATCTAAAGTAGTTGCACCTATACATTGAATTTCACCACGAGCCAACGCGGGCTTTAACATGTTAGACGCGTCTAAAGAACCTGTCGCACCTCCTGCTCCAACTATGGTGTGAATCTCATCTATAAACAAAATAATATCTTCGTTTTTTTCGAGCTCATTCATCAAAGCTTTCATGCGCTCTTCAAACTGACCGCGGTATTTTGTACCGGCAACTAAGCTCGCCAAATCTAGCGAAACGATTCTTTTATTAAATAAAATTCGCGATACTTTTCTTTGGATGATGCGCAAAGCCAATCCTTCGGCGATGGCAGATTTACCAACTCCAGGTTCGCCAATCAACATTGGATTGTTCTTTTTACGACGACTCAAAATTTGTGACACGCGCTCAATTTCTTTTTGTCTTCCTACAACAGGGTCTAACTTACCTTCTTCGGCAAGCAGCGTTAAATCGCGTCCAAAATTATCCAAGACAGGAGTTTTTGACTTGTTTGCCGCCTTCCCTTTTGAAGGTTGCTGCTCAAACGGATTTTGTTTTGGACCATCAAATTCATCATCCGACGGGGTCTCAGCAATTGGTGTAATGCTGATGTCAGATTCTGCTGATGGATCTATTTGTTGAAAGATCGATTTTACTTCGTCATAATCAACATTAAACTTAGCGAGTAATTTTGAGGTTGGATCATTTTCATTCCGTAAAACGCATAACAATAAATGAGCGGTATTTACGGCGTCACTTTTAAAAAGTTTGGCTTCTAAAAAAGAAGTTTTCAATGCTTTTTCTGCTTGTCGTGTCAACTGTAAATTCTTTTTTTGGATACCAGTAGATAGTATTGGATTTGCAGGATTCTGCATTTCTACTTTTTTACGTAAATGATCTAGATTTACATCGAGTATTTTTAGAATATCAATGGCTTTCCCATCCCCTTTTCTCAAAAGTCCTAAAACCAAATGTTCGGTCCCTATAAAATCATGTCCTAATCGCAACGCTTCTTCTTTGCTATAGGCGATTACATCTTTTACTTTAGGTGAAAAATTATCGTCCATAATGTTTGTTTTTTTAAGGTTGAAGTTTGTATAAACTCAGCTGTCATCTTTTTGGTGATTCAAACAAAAACAAAAATTGGATATGTTTGTTTTTTACAGCATCACTCGGTTGCTATGACAAAAGTACTAAATCAGTCAGTCGTACAAATTATATTTAACTATCAGATTTGTTTTGTAAAAATAGCTGTTTTTTCTATCAATTTAAAATCAAAAGAAAAGCACATCGATTTACGGATTTATTATTCTTGTAAATATGTGATAAAATTACCTGAATAACAACGGGTTATAGTAGTGTTTTTTCAACATCAAATTGTTAATAACTATTGTGAATTTGCCCTTAGTTTTTTGGCTTAAAAAAAGGGATAATTGTATCTTGCCTTTCTATTTAAAAATAAGAAAAATTGTATAAACAAAACGATTATATTTTTCGGTTTGTGCTATTTTTAGTGGTATTGGTATTATAATGTATCAACTAAATTTTGAAAAAAGATTACCATAAAATAAGACTAAAAATAAGCACTATACTGCAGAATTTAAAAAAGGAAAAATACAGAACAATTTAAACGAAGAATGATAACCATAATTGCTGCAATAGCAGAAAACAATGCCTTAGGAAAAGACAATAAACTGATTTGGCATTTACCAGCCGATTTAAAACGATTTAAAAAA
>NVSL01000053.1 GCA_002401215.1 Flavobacteriaceae bacterium
GAATTAAATATAATTTATATATTTGCACTGTTACTAATAGTACCATGAAAGTTATTCAAAACATAGCGGCGATATTTCCTCAACACCTATTTTGGGATATGGATAGTAGTAAATTATCTATAAATAGAGATAAAGATATTATTATTCCAAGAGCCTTATACGCTACAACTAAAGACTCTTTTGATAGCGATATTACGAAGTTAGAACAATTATATTCTACATCTAATATCCTGTATATACTTCAAAATACAAAGGAAAATATTAGTAACGAAGTTTGTCTTTTAATTAGTAAAAGATATCATTCTAAGCCTTTTCTTCGTTACGTAGTATAATGCAGGCTGTATCTCCAGAACTCTTATTAATTATAAAAGAATTACAAGCACTCCCATGTCTTAAAGATTTTGCTTTGGCAGGTGGTACTAATTTAGCATTACGTTATAATCATCGTAAATCAGAAGATATTGATTTATTTTCTACCAATATTGTTGGTATACAAGGTTTTAAAAGGATTGAAAGAGAGGTAAGTGCAAAATATGGCAATGATGTATTGAATATAGTCTATCCCGTAAAAGAAACAGATCAATTTGTAGATATTAGATTTTGGATAAAAATAAATGATGAAACGATTAAGGTTGATGTAATTCAAAATATGAAAGCATTGTATCCTTTTGAAACTATCGATGATGTTAGATTGTATGGTCTAATTGATATTGGATTATTTAAAATGGTTAGTTGTGCATGTCGTCCAGCGAAAAAAGATATTTATGATTTAGATCACATCACTGATTCTCAAGATTTAGAATCACTCTTTGAGTTGTTAAAGAAGAAAAAAGAAATGTTTAATAAAGATATTGATAGAAATATATTTGATTTAGACAATGACCCAGATCCAATTGACAACCCTTTACTACTTCTTAATTTTGATAAAAGATTTCAGAGTGTGGCTCATAAAATTAGGCATTCACATGATAATATTTTAATTGTTGAAGATGCTAAAACTTGGCGTATGGCTAGCATACATTGGCGTATGAAGGTTCGTTCTTTGTTTAGGTATTTGGATATAGAATACCCAAAATAATTTCCACACAATCTAAAACCCAATTTTTTCGTATCTCAAAAGCCTTTGTCTTTTACATTGTTCCGCTTTCCATTCAAGTTTAGCGTTTTTATGTTCTAATGGTTATTGCATTTTATAGGTTCTACATTCGCAAACTCATGTACAACTATAAAAAGCAATCCCTTGTTATTTTATTCATAAAACACAAAACCTCCAAAGCAATATTAACATAATGCGCAGTTATGTTCGCATTCATTCACTTTCTGGCACATAACGCCATTATGTAAAATTGCCGCTTGCCTTTGCGCTTTTTACAGCCACTTCTGCCCACGCACTACGAACCCTTAATTATTATTCTCACTCACTTTCTGACATTCAATCGCCATTTAGGCTAACATCCCAAAGTAAGAGGAAAGCCCTCGCTCCAACCGCCCCTCTTTCCCCTTACTTCGGGACGATAATAGCGGAACGTTTTACTCAAAACCTTTTATTATTTATGATATAATTTGCTGCGAGTTGCTCTATTTCGTCCGAAGTAGTGATTTTATTTTCTAAAACCCAATCATCAATTACTGATTTCTCAAAATAAAGTTTCTTCCCTCTTTTTGAATGCGGAATTTCTCTACTACTTGTTTTTTTGTAAATATGAGACTTAGATAAATCTAAATAATCAGATAACTGCTGAACGCTCATAATTTCAGAATATGGTTTGGTTTTATTATTCCCTGCTCTTTCGACATTGTGGTTTARGAATAAGKTTTCAATTCGTTCTAATTTTTGCATAATTAATTCAAAAGGATTCTCCATAATATTTAGTTTTGAAGATAATATATGATAATAAGACAAAAGAAAAGCCCTATAAAATTAATTACAGGACTGATTCTAAATTTCAAAGGTCAAAATGAAACTATGCTACATCAACAATGTTTAAGACGTTATACGCACCATTTTTTAGAGGGTATTGTACACCGTTAATTTCTTGAAAGAACTCTACTAAGAGCACATATATGTCATTTCCTGTACCCGATGGGGCACTTGCAGGTGTTAGTGTTTGAGTTGCTACGGTTGTGTCAATTGGGATATTTGTGACTGGACTATATTCAATTGAATTTATCGTTGTGTCAAAATCAATTTTTAAATACGCAGCGGTAAAACTTACATGAGTTGCACCTCCTGGGATTGCTATGTCATTGGTAGGATTCAAATTTGGAATAGTAATCTCGCCAGTTAAAGCATCAATTGTATATGGTGCGAATAAAATAGAACTTAATAAGGCTCTATTATTGAAATTGAAGCCTTTTAACTCGGCATTCCCACCAATAGTTGCTAATCCAGTAGCCACGTTTCTTTCACCTCTTATAGACGTAGCATCAAAGTTTTTAATTTTGGTCATAACTTGCGTTACACGACTTGAAACTCTGTTATCTTTTGCTCTAACCATCAAATTTCTTACTGCTATTCTCAATAACTTTCCAGAAGAAGCAGAACTACCAAATTCACTTCCGTTTTCTCGCGTTCGTGCAAATGCAGGATCGTTTTGAATGCGTTCCTTAGAAACACCACTTTTGGTTTTTACCAAGTAACCATCTTGAGTTTTGTAAAACGTTAAATTATCCAACGTTCCTTCTAATTTAATAATACCTTTTAACTTTGCCATAATTATCTTTTTTTGGGATTGATTATGTAAATATAACTATCTTMTTCCCTTATTGTTAACAACCTATTCCGTTGAGGTTATATACTGCCGATTATTCCTTTTTAGATTCTTTTTTCACACCTAAATATTGACTATATTGCGTAAGGATACCTCTAATCAACGGTATAGATAAAGTATGGTTAGAGTATTAGAATTAAATAATAAGTCAATGAAAAGAATTTGTATTTACCCCAAAGATGTGCAAATAGTAACGGGTAAGAGTGAACGTTATGGTAGAACTATAATCAAGAAGATTAAAGACCACCTTAACAAAGAATCACATCAAGTAGTTACAATCGATGAGTTTTGCAGTTTTATGGGTATAGAAACCAGTGAAGTACAAGGATTAATCAAGTAAATATTGTACCTTTACAAAAGGCATGATTGGTGACCTATTCGGTGACCTCAATATGAAACAGGACTGAAGGTACTATAAATATTAGCATTGTGAGATAGGTTCACTTACCTCTTTCTCCGCCAAAAGCCTTATAATCTATTGATTATAAGGCTTTTATATTTTTAGGTGACAGTAGTTTAGCTAACTAATGTCGTTATTTATTTCAAAAGCTCTTAGCAGCAGCATCACGCATCGGTATTTTTTGTATGAATAAGAAGTTATTGATTACTGCAACAAGTTTATCAAAAACTAGGTTATCGTCTTGGCTAAAATCTATAACTGTTTTCTTTTTATCTACAGTCCAGAAATCATCATACTAATTCAATGTTGCTCACTATTGAAAAATCATATTCTATAAGGCGTTCTATGATTTTTTTNACTGTGTAGTTTTACGTCAGAAGCTATTAAATTTGAAAAAACTTTGAAGTACCTCTTACTCTTTTGATTCTACACGTTTTCAAGTAGTGTTAAAATCTACCCAGCATTAATTTATATATCTACGGATCAATTCAAATTCAATATTTCTAATTGCCTTTAGTGTTAATAACTAGGATATGGTATTTCTAAAGATCTTAARTTCTTTGTAAGAATCATTTTTTTATAATTTTATAAACACGAGTTTTGGTAGCTGTTTTAATTTTTAAAAGATAGACTCCCGTAGCTCCTTCTAGCTCAACTTGTCCGTTGTTAAAATTATTAAATTGTTTTTGATATACCATCTGCCCTAATAGGTTAGACATCTCTATTGTAACATTGCGTTCGTTTTTTCCAAAGTCGATATAGACGGTTCCATCAGTTGGGTTAGGGTACAATCTAAAAGTATCTGTTGATTTGTTTTCATCATCAACAGAAAGAGGTGCAGTGATTTTACGGCCAACAACTTCTACTTCTGCAAATTCTAATTTTGTATTTCCTACTGCCTGTATTCTTATATATTGTCCTTCGATTCCTAAATTATTTAAAGAAAATTTACGAGTAGGGTTGCCATCTTTTAGGTATTCAAAATTGGCATTGACTTTAGAGTCTGCCAAACTTGTTTGTGCAAAAGGTACATCAGAAACCAACACATAAAAGTCTTTAAAATGAGTTGAGGGGGTTTCTAAAGCAGCTCCGTTTAAATTTACACTATTCCAAATATCGATAAATTCTATGATTTTTTTCTCCCCTAAATCCATATCAAACCAAGGTTCCATTTCGGTAGTTGTAGCAGATAAACTTCCCACAGGCACGTACCCTTGTTGAAACAATTGTGCATTGATACGACCATTATTATTGCCATCTACTGCTTTTTGGGCTTCTGCAGTAATTGGAGTTCCGTCAAAACTAAGAGAAGTATCCGTTGTACTTTGTGTTACCGTTGCAAAACGACTTACTATTCTGTTTTTTGGTGCTAAATCTAATGCAGATTCTGTAACCGCTGCTGTAAGATAACTCCCAGGTGGGTTTAATATTTTAATACGAACAGGAAAAGGTGTGTATTGATTTGTTAGTCTATTGGGTAAATTTTCGGTGATAATAAAATAGATTTCATTGGTATTTTGATCTTTATAAACACCATTGTTAGCAACATACTCATCTAGTTTTGCTGTAGAAGCAAATTCATACATACGCTCTGGATAACCTGCTCTAAGTGGCTGCCCCGAACCAGTAACTTGTGCCCATGCTTGACGAACACCCATTTTATAACTACCATAATCATCCGTTATGATTCCGTCAATTTTAAAATCTAAAGCAGCTGTTGCATAATCCACCTCTAATAAAGTAGGATCTAAAACAGTAAAAGTGGTAGGTCTGCTGGTAATATCTGCGGATGATAAATGAATAGTATTATCTCCGTGTTCGGTATAATTTGCCGTTGCAGAGGCACTTTCTTTTCCAATTTTATACATCTGTGTTACATTAATGGTTTCTAAATCAACAAAGATCCAAGGTGTAAAACCATTGTTTCTTGTTTTAAAAGGACCATTATTTTTACCAACCAGTTTAGATACTTCTATGGCGTATCCTAAATCTACCATTTTAATTCGGTTGAAGGTTTGGTTATGAGAATGTTTCCACAGCATAACACCAAGAGAATTGTTGTTTTTTCCTGAGATAAATACATCGTTAAAAGAGTAATCAGTTTGGTAGTTAATTCGAAGCCCTGTATTAACACCCCATGCTTTAAATCCGTCAAAAATAGAACGTGTTTCGCTATTAATACCCATATCTCTTTCTATGGATCGCAAGCCTTGACCTGAACCAATTATGGTTGTTCTTTCTAATATTAAGGCAACTTCAGCAGGTATAATCCCATCACCTTCTTTGCTATATCCATTAATATCTAACGGAAAATTATCAACATTATAGCTTCCTCTTAAAGTAGCCAATGCCGTGGCATCCATTCGTTTTTGATTTTGACTACCAACGGTTATCACCGGATTCATATTCATAATACTTACTCCTTCATTGGTATTAGAAATCACATTGTCTCTACAAATTACACCACGTCCTTTCATTGCAAATCCAGAACCCGCATACAGGTAATCATCAAAAAGAAGTGCAGCATCATATACTTGTGTAGTATGTCCGCTAGAAACATTAGAAACTAAATTATTATCCCAAAAACCCAATTCGTTACCGGCTTCAGAAACAATACCTGCACCAATAACATCATATACTACATTGTTAGAAATATTTGCATAAGAATCGTGTTGGGTAATTGCCCATCCGGGGTTTCCCCAAACTACATTTCCGGTCACCGTTGCAATATTAGATGTGCTTGTAGAGCCTACATGATGTAAATGAATAGAATACCGACCTCTAGAATTGATAATTTCATTTGCAGGGTTTTTAACGACTTCAGCAATTTCTTGCCCCAATGCGGTCATATACGATTGAAAGATGTCGGTTTGTAACCATTGACCCCAAATAAAATCATCTAATAATTGCGATTTATCGGTACGTCCCATATCAACAAAAGCGGCATTTGTAATTTCTACATTGCTATCATTCATCATCGACATAAAATGACCACGACGGGTAACTTGAGATTTATCACCAGATTTAAACGTGATGTTTCTTGTTAAATTACCAACATAACAATGTAGGCCATCTGCCAAACGTCCTTGGTGGTTTTTTAATAAGTTTGATGTTAATGTAATTGTTTTGCCATCCGCAGAAATTGATTGAATGACAACTTCATCTTCACCGTTTCCAGTGGCTCCTCTATTACCACCTCGGGTAACCAATAAGGTGTCGCCAACCAACCAGCCTTGAGTTAAAACATCGTCAGAAAGTTGTAAAGTATTTGTGTTTTTCATTGCATTTGCGGTTAACATAGACATGACCAATTTTGGTTGTCCTGCAACTTTAATTTTCCCCATGGTTACGATACCAATTGATACTTGGTCAGGATCCCATTGATGGCGACCAATGACTCCAACACCATCATTAAAAGTTGTTTGGGTATTACCGGTTAAAGGGCTGCCTGCTGCAATTGCATCTGCATAGGTGTATAATCTTGGGCCACTGGTGTCGTAGTTTCTAGTTACTTTATACGAAGTTGCGCCATCGCTAAAATGTGCTTTTGCAGCGGCATTCCAAACTTGAGGATAACCACTTGTACCAGCCTTGTGTGCTTCGATATCAAAAGGAGTTATGTTTACGTTTATGATTCCGTTAGTGTTTGAATTTGTTAAAAATTTGAGGAACGAATTTCCCAAACCAACAATAAAATCTACCGTTAAAGCGGTTTGACCAGAAGCGCTGTATTTTACAACTCTAAAATCGCCATCTACGCGAATGGCAAAAATATGTGCCGATGAATTGCTATTATATCTTACATCTAAACCTGCAGGAATCACAACAATAGCGGCATCACTTGGTATGGTGCCTGTATCCCAAATAGCTGGGTCATTCCAATTACCAGTTGCAATAGCGGTATGTGTTGCGGTGTTGGTGGGAATTAAATTTGCCATGTTTTGGGCAAAGGAATTGATACTATTTAAAAAGAAAATAGCAACTAAAAAAAGTGGGGTAATTTTTTTGATTTTCATATTTGGGGTAGTTAAAAAAACACTTTTAAAAACATAATTAATTTTTAAAAAGTATTATTAGGTTGGTTGTTTTTTTTAAAGGTGGATTGGTAATTATTTTATAACTGTGATGTACCAATCCATACTAGCTAAATCTACAGCTGCTCCTCCAATATTTACAAATCTGACTTGAACCGTATCTGCGTTTCTAACACGCGCAACGGCTATTGCCAAACGGTTGGTGAAATTGTTTTGAGGAGATATAATAACAGAAGACCCTGTAGTTGCTCCAGTCACAGTAAAATCTTGGTTAAAAGCTGAGTTTCCAGATATTGAGGGTAAATCTAAAGTCACAGTCGCCTTTATTATATTCGTAATTTGAGTCCCAGTAGCCCCCACAGTAATATTAGTTGTAGTGATACCATTACCTGCTGTAACATCTAACCCGCCAGCGGTTACAGTAATTCCAGTTGCAATAACATCAAGGCCATTATTTGCAGTAATTTTACCTGTTATGTCTGCACCACCAGCGGCAACTGTTAGGCCACCGGTTGTAACAGTTAAGCCATTTGTTACATCTGTAGTTCCGTTTATCGTTAATTGATTTGTGCTAAAATCTCCATGAATTAAGGGTGTAGCAGTACTAGAGTTGGCTATATATAAGGTGTTGCTTCCACCAAGTTCATTCTTTCCTGCTTGGTAGCCAACAAATACATTTGCTGTACCAGTATTTGCACTTCCTGCTTGGTAGCCAATAGCAGTATTATTGGTTGTAGAGACTATTTCTTTAAGTGCATCTGACCCAACCGCCACATTATTATCACCACTTTCATTCGCTTGCAATGCATTATTACCAACAGCAACATTGAAAGAACTAGAACCAACGTTACCTGCACCTCCCACAGCTAAAGACCCTCTAAGCGCATAATCACCTAATGCTGTATTGTTATCACCAGTAGCATTATGTCTTAAAGATTGACTTCCTAATGCTACATTGTTTATTCCGCTAATATTTTTTCCCTGTGAAGAAATACCAATAGCAACATTAGATTCTCCACCTATATTATCATTTAAAGCATTTTGCCCAACGGCAACATTACTTTTCCCTGTTGTGTTTGCTACTAAAGCGGTTTGCCCAATAGCAACATTATTGTTTCCGTCAGTATTTGCTCTTAAAGCGCGATATCCAATTGCTGTATTGTTTTGCCCTATTGATGTAGCATCTGTACCAACCACATTTTGTAATGTCTGATATCCAATACCTGTATTTTTATTATCAGAACTATCATCGGTATCTCCGGCATTAATTCCTAAATATACAGAAGAGCCATCTTGCGTACCATCAACATCCGATTTACCATCTTCTAAATCGTCAATACGAATAGGTGCAACACGCGTCCATTTAGTACTATCCCAATAATAAAAACCTGTACCTGTTGTTGCATTTGTATTATATACCAATAAACTTTCAAGAGGGGTAGTTACTGGTGCTGCGGTACTTAAATCTGCAATATCAACCCTAGGGATTAAAATACCTTTATCTCCTGCGGCATTACTAATGTCTAATAGTGATGATGCATCTGGATTTGTATTGCCAATGCCAACTTGTGCAAAAGAAATTGAAAAAATAAAAAGTGTAATAAAAGAAAGTATTAATGATTTCATAGTTAATGAGGTTTTTTAAATTTAAAACATTTTAACAAATGTATGTTTTTTGAATTTAAAACAGAGGCTTATAAGGTTTGTTTAGGGGGTATATGGGTATCATTTACMGTTTAGATAAAGGTCTATGCCTTACGGTGTAAGGAAGGATGWGTGTTTTAAAATTCTTCTTTTTTATTAATATCTTATTGATTTATAATAGCATTCAATTCCTTTTTTAACGCTGCAATCACTTCAGCATACGCAGGATCTTCTGCTAAATTTTTAGTTTCTAAGGGGTCTTTTTCGTAGTCGTATAATTCTGTAGCTGCTACTTTACCATTCATATAATCTTTCGATTTTTTATAATTCCCCACGTGCCATTCTACATAWCTGTATCGTTCATTTCTTAATGCATAGCCCATTTTTTCTTGATGAGCCCATTTTATTGGCCATTGACTCATTGCTGCATTTTTAACAGATGTTGCAGTACCTTCTACAATTGGCAGCAAACTTTTGCCTTGTAATTGAGTTGGTAAGTCTAATCCTGCAAAGTCACAGATGGTTGGGAATACGTCTAGTAATTCTGTAGGACTCGCATTCTTAATTCCTTTTTTACCGTTTGGAGTCATCACATACATCGGTGTTCTGGTAGCTTGTTCGAAAGTAGAATGTTTGTTCCACAATCCATGGTCTCCCAAATGCCACCCGTGATCTCCAATTAATACAACGATGGTGTTTTTGTCTAATCCAGATAATTTTAAGTAGTCTAAAATCTTTCCTATTTGCGCATCAACATAAGATACAGAAGCGTAATACCCATGGATTAATTCGCGTTGTTTAGATACTATTACAGCTCCGTTTTCATCTAAATTTTCTTTGATGTCTGAGTAGTTTTTTAACTCTCCAAAATTATGATAGGCATAATTTGGCGAACCTACCGCATGTTCTTGAAATGTTGCCAATGGCATTTCATCTCTTTGGTATAAATCCCAATATTTTTTTGGAGCTGTAAATGGGAGGTGTGGTTTTCTAAACCCAATAGTTAAAAAGAAAGGTGTTTTGTCTTCTTTAAACCCTTCTAGTAAATCTATACTTTTTTTGGCAATGGCACCATCTGCATAAGCATCATCTGGTACATCTTCCATTTCTATGGATGGTCGCACACCGGCTTTGTTTAATTCCTTGCGGAGATTCATTCGTTTACCACTAGCTTTCTTTTTTGCAACTAATTTTTTATAGGTTTCTTGTGTCTTTTTATTTTGATATTGATAATCTGCAGGAGTATCAAAACTTGTATTGTATGGCAGTTGATCGTCATTTATAAAAGGGATACTCCAAGATTGAGGGTCGTTGTTTTTTGCTCCGTGTAATACTTTTCCCAATCCAACAGAGGTGTATCCGTTTTGTTTAAAATATTCTGGTAGCGTTAATGAATTCGGTACTTTATCGCGCATGTGGGTTTGTAAATCTAACACTTGGGTAACATCGGGTCTGGTACCTGTCATAAAACTTACGCGAGAAACGGCACAAACCGCCTGTTGCGCATGTGCATTTGTAAATGCCACACTTTCAGAAGCGAATGCATCTAAATTTGGAGTCATCATTTGTGACGCTCCAAACGAGTGAATCAATGGTTTTAAATCATCAACAATAATAAAAACCACGTTTTTTTTCTGAGCGGTTACAGAAAGCGAAAAGATACATACTGCTATAATTACTTTAAGTGTTTTCATTGTTTTTGTGTTTAAAAAAAATTGATTTAGCCTTATTATTTTTAATTTAAAATGAGATCAATTGTTCGATCTTCGTTGAGTGTATAGGTAGTGGTAGTTGATTGACTGTTCTTTGAGATATTAATTTCATAGGTTCCTTTAAAGCCTCTTAGACTAACATTTCCGTTGGCATCTGTTGTGAGCGTTACATTAGTGTTAAAATCTTCATCCATGGTTCGCATCCATTCTTCACCAGCGGGGAATGGAGTACCGTCATACTTAAACAACGCCCAAGGTGAAGAAGCATCTGGTTTATCAATTAAAGTCCAATGCCAAATACCATCAACATTTGGATGGCTAAAATAAATGGTCAAAAATTCATTCATAATTTGCTTCTTTTCACTTATAGAATAGGTATAATTGTCTGAATCACGGATTTCAAATTCTGTTGCTTGATAAGGTAAGTTGTATTTTTCGAAATCTACGAGTCGATCATACATCGTTTCTGGATCTAAATATCCGTTTTTGATTCGCGATTGAAATCCGATGCCTTCAACCGGTGCTCCAGCAGCAATCAGTCCATCTAAAATTTCTCGATATCTTTCTGGTCTTTCCAAAGCCCAAGGGCTAATTGCCGAAATAACCTGATAATCGTTTAAATATAATTTTACATCAGCTCGGTTATATATTATGCGAAGTTCATCGGCAAGGTTGAACCAATGTGCAATGGTATTGATAGGAGTGAGTTCGTCAATCACATAATTATTAATATTTTCATTGACAACATCCCAAGCCTCAACATCCCATTTTTCAATGGCATGATTAAAGTGAACTTCAGAAAATTCTATGAGTTGATCTGCCTTTTCTTGATTAGATAAACTGTTATCATTGTACACAGCAACCATTTCAGGTCTCATGGTATTTACTTTTTCCCATTGTAAAGCATGACCTCTCATACTAATATTATTCTCTTGAAACCACTGTATGGTAACAGTTGCTTTTGCTTCAGTATTTCCTCCACGGCTTTTTGGCTTTAAACCATTGGCAAAACCGGCAGCAGTAAAGTACTTTAAAAAGGTTTCTTTATAACTTGCAGAATAAGGAGAATCGGTAAAATAATGATTTACGACTCCGCCAAATTTAAATTGATGTTTTAGGAGNTTTACCGTAACCGTTGCATTCGGAATAGATAGCCCCGAAGCATTAGTTACTTTAATATTTAAATCACTTTTTCTATGTAAATCAATTCGTTCGTTTGCGTAAAAGCGCCAATCYTTAACAACTTCAATAGGTGGTTCAATTGGGTCTTCTATGACAGTTTCAGTTTCATCTGGATCACTACATCCTAAAAATAGAAAAGCAAGGATTAAAAATTTAAATATTACAAGCGTATATTTCATCATAATTCTGTTGTTATAATTTGTGTAATACTACTTCACTTTCTTTGTATCCAATTCTCTCTGAAATGGTGTATAGGTATTTTCCTTTTTCTATGTTGATGGGTTTCGAATATAATTTCCAATGGTCGTTGTAATTAAATTTTTCATCAGGATTGTCTGCTATTTTATAAGCAATTGATGCCCCTTCAGTATCACAATTTAAAATGATTTTTCCCTGCTCTTTTTTAATATCCGTTTTTGCGGTTGTTGGTTGTACACCATTAGGCCATCCTTTTTCTATTAAGGTTGCTTCTCCAATTTCTGCGAGATCCACATGATTTTTTTGATACCCTTTAAAAGTAGCTCTCATCGCTTCTAACTCTTTTTTATAGGTAGGATCGTTTGCTAAATTATGTAAGTTGTGGGGGTCGTTTTCGCAATCGTATAACTCTTCGGATGTTTTGGTACCAAACCAAATCATCTGTGCATCGGTCAATTCATTATTTTCTTTTTGAGCTAACATGGGGTTCATCATCGGGATATTTTTGCGATACCCAACATCCTTGTATTTTGTTAATTCTGGATAGTAATTTTTTAAGTATAAAAATTTTTTAGTTCTGATGGCTCTGGTGCGGTCAGAATATTCGTCGAACCTGTCTGAGCTCGCAAAAATATAGTTATTTTCTATTCCTTTTTTAGATCCTAAGAAAGCAGCTCCTTGCATATACTCTGGTGCAGCAATATTGGCAATACTTAAAATTGTAGGAGCCAAATCAACAAAAGAAATCATCTGGTCATTTGTTCCGATTGTTTTACTGTTGATGTCTTTTATCATAAAAGGAACATGCAATCCAGAGTCGTAAATTTCTCTTTTTTGACGCGGTAGCGGCCCACCGTGGTCGCTATAAAAAAAGATAATGGTATTGTCGTACAATCCATCTTCTCTAAGTTGATTTATGATAACTGCCACTTCTTTATCCATTAACTCTACATTGCTATAATGACGTGCAATGGTTTTTCTTGTCGCTTTGGTATCTGGTAAATATGGAGGAACTTTTACAGCATCAGGATTTACAGTTAAAGGTAAATCATCATTTTTCCACAACCTACTTTCATGAGTTATCCCTATGTTAAATACTGAGAAAAAAGGCATCCCGTTAGGTCTATTTCTCCAATGTGCTTCGGCATTATTTTCATCCCATGCAGTGATAGGAGCAGCAAATTGATAATCTGTTTTTTCATTATTGGTGCAAAAATATCCATCAGCACGGAGGTATTGCGGAAAACATTTTACATCCGCAGGAATTACGCTTGCATATTCTCGCAACGGATTTCCGTCCATATCAACAACATCAACACCGTTTTTTAATTTGTCGGTTTTGTAAACTCTTTTTCCCCATGACATCACATCTTTACCTGCTCGCATGTGCATGGTTCCTAAACTTGTGGGTTGTACGCCCGTAATAATTGCAGATCTACTTGGGGCGCAAACTCCTACAGGAGCAAAAACATTGGTATATACCATACTCTCTGCTGCAAGTTTATCTAGGGTAGGAGTTTTGGCTGTAGTATCTCCATACATAGAAAGTGTTGGACTAATATCTTCAGTAACAATCCAAAGGATGTTTGGTTGGTTTTGAGAAAATATAGCAATGCTGTAGAGGATTGTTAAAAGTGAAATATATTTTTTCATTGTGAATTAATTTGAGGGGTAAAAGAGCGATAAATATTATCTGCAAGTTAGGGAAAGAAGAAAAGAGAGACGTGGTGATATGATTCCGAATTAGGGTGATATGATTTATGTAGTTGTGATTTTAAAGAACTATTTTAGAGAGTTAATTAAAGTTAAAACATAAAGGGTAGGAAGTTGAAAAATAGATAGGTGGTTTATTTATACCCATACCACCCTAATCAATGAACATACTACCCCTTAAAAAAATGTTAATAGCGGGTATATTTGTTGCAAACTATTTATCTATAAATTTTATTTAATTATGAAAAAACTAAGAATTTTTTATTTCGCACTCATCATACCAATGATGCTCNTTTGCTCAAGACAGAGAGATATCGGGTACAGTTGTAGATGAGAACAACAGTCCTTTACCAGGAGCAAGTGTTTTGGTAAGTGGGACATCAATAGGTGATGATACCGATTTTGACGGATTATTTTATCTCACCATTAATGAAGGAGCAACAAGTTTAACAGTATCATTTGTTGGGTACAAAGAGAAAATTGTACAATTAACAAGTAACTCCGTTTATAACATTCAACTAGAAGTTGAAAGAAACAGTTTGGATGAAGTTATTGTAATTGGTTATGGATCTGTTGCTAAAAGAGATTTAACAGGAGCCATATCAGAAGTGAAAGAAAAAGATGAGATTGCTGCACAATATACAAGTGTAGCTTCTTTATTACAAGGTAGAACTTCTGGTTTGCAAGTGAGTTCAAATACAGGAGCTCCTGGAGCACCGGTAAGTATTCGTATTCGTGGAGCAAATAGTTTGAGAGGAAATAACGAACCTTTATATGTAGTTGATGGAGTAATTATCAACTCAGCAGGCGAGGATGTTTTAAATGCCACAAGTGATGCCAATGAAGCACAACAAACTCAAAACGGATTGACAGGAATCAATCCAAGAGATATTGAGAGTATGGTGGTTTTAAAAGATGCAGCTGCAACAGCAATTTACGGTTCTCGTGGTGCAAATGGTGTTATCTTAATTACAACTAAAAGAGGAAAGCTAGGGAAGGCAGTAATCAATATTTATTCTTCAACTACAATTACTGAAGTGAACAATACAATACCAGTTTTAGATGCTGTAGGCTATGCAGAATATAGAAATGTTAGTGCTTCTGTAGAAGGGCGTAATTCACCATATTATATTGATAATAGAGAGGTGTAYGCTGCTGATACTAATGGAGACCCCGTTGGAGATCCTTTAGGACAAATAAACTGGCAAGATGATATTTATAAATCTGCTTTTTCTATCAACGCAGGATTAAATATAAGTGGAGCGACAGAAAAATCGAATTATTATTTATCTGCGGATTTTAATGATATGGAAGGTATTATTCCAAATACATTTTTAACCAGCTCTACTTTACAAATGAACTACACTAATAATTTAACTAACAAGTTAAAATTAAGCACTAGAGTAGGATTGTATATTGGTMGTGGTAATATGGCGCAAGGAGCATCAATATCTGGAGGGTCTAGAAGTTTTACGCGTCAGTTAATAAGTTACAACCCGTTGATTGATGGTGAAATTGAAGATGACGAGCAATTATTTAATCCGTACAGATTTATAGAAGGTGTAGAAGAGAAAATAGATGAAAAAAGATTAAATGCATCTATCAATCTTACGTATAGTATTACGGATGATTTAAAATATCAAATGCGTGCAGGTACAAATTATAGAAATAAAAACAGATCGCGTTGGTATGGTTCAGAAACAGCTAAAGGATCTTTTACCAATGGTTATTTAGCATTATCTTATTTAGAAAAAGTTTCTTACACGTTTGACAACTTATTAATGTATAACAAGCGTTTTGAAAACAGAACGAGATTAAATGTTACTGTTGGTGTTTCTTATGATGGTTCTGATGCGAAAAATAATATATATGAAGTAGGAGATTTTCCAATTGCTAATTTAAGAGAAAAAAGTCCTCAGCTAGGAGAATTGGTTTTAACACCTTATTCTTCTTTACGATTTAAAGACAATATTTTCTCCTATTTAGGAAGAGCAACCTATACAATTAAAAACAAGTATATGTTCAATGCTTCTTTTAGAGCAGATCAATCTTCAAAATTCTCAGGTTCAAATCAAACAGGATATTTTCCAGCAGTTTCTGGTGCATGGACAATTTCTAATGAAAAGTTCTTAAAAAATGCTGAGTCAGTTTCTAACTTAAAATTAAGAGCATCATGGGGTCAGGTAGGTAATCAAGCCATCAACCCTTACCAAACATTTAACAACTATGGAGCTGTATTTTATTCAGATCCAAGTAATTCAACCGTGTTAGGTGTTGCTCCTTTAAATATTGCAAACAAAGATTTAACTTGGGAAACCACCACACAAACTAACTTTGGTTTATTGGGCGACTATGTTCCAGAGTCAGGTGATGGTCGTATTAATTTCTACTTAGGAGCCGATGCAGGATTTGCTAATTCTGATGCAGGTGGACAAGCGCTAAGTGAAATGGAGGGGTTTTTTGGATCTAGTACTTCAGCAATCCCAATATATCTATATGGCGAGATGTTGTTGAACAAAGCGGAAGCATATGCTAGACAAAGTCAATTGACTGATGCAGTTAT
>NVSL01000054.1 GCA_002401215.1 Flavobacteriaceae bacterium
TTAAGCTCTGTTAACGATTCTGAAATGTCTAAACGTGCTATTTTTCCCATGCTTAAATATACAAAATTTATGCGGCAATACAAAACTATATTGGTATTAGGTGGTTGAAATATAATTCTCCAAACAAAAATTTAAGCCTATTTGTTTTATACCATAATTCGTGTATTTTTATAGCTACTAATTTTGACTATGAAAAAAACTACGCTCCTATTGCTTCTTTGCGCAATCTATTTTATTGGATGCAAAAAAGAAACACAAACCAATTCTATTATTTTATCAGGCAGTATTGAAAACCCAGTTAACGACAGTCTAGTTCTAATGGATAAATATGGTGAGCATCCTAAAACGATCTACCTTTCTGATGACAATACTTTTGTTGATACGCTTCAGATTAAAAAAGGATATTACTACTTAACCCATGGGTCTGGGAATGATCGGAAATTAATTTTCTTAATACCTTCATTAAACTTAAATGTAGCGTTTACCAATCAGGATGGTGCTTTATCGCTTTTGTTTCAAGGAAAAGGCAAGAATGAAAACAATTATTTAAAAGAGAAAATTGAGTTTGATAAGCAATTTAAAAAATTAGAAAATCGAAAATACTTTTTTAATTTAAATGAGAATACTTTTTTAGCTCAAACCGATTCTATTTATTCAATTAGAAAAAAATTTATAAAAAGTCACACCAATTTAGATAACGCCTTTTACAAATACGAAATTTTTAAAATTGAATATGACAGATCCAAAAAATTAGCGGCATATAAAAAATGGAGAGGAGATTTTATTAAAGATTCAACTTTTATAGTTTCATCAAAATTCCCTGACCCATTTGAAAATATTGATTTATCTGACGAAAGCTTATTAGTTCATCCAAAATTTTTAGGTGCAGTTTCTTCGTTTGTAGATAATAAGAATAAAACCCATTTCTGGAATGCAGAAACACTGACTTATTTAGAATTCATAGATATAGAGATTGAAAACAAAAAAATAAAAGAGGAAGCCGCAACAAGTTTTATGAACTTTAGAATCATGAGGCATCATGATATTACACCTGAGGCTTATTCAAAATATTTATCAATGGCTACTACTGATGAAAAATCAATTGAGAAAGTGAAAACTTATTTTGATAAAATTAATAAAATAGGAAAAGGAACTACCTCACCCTTATTCGAATTTTATGATCTCAATGACAACCTTGTAAAACTAAAAGACTTACAAGGGAAACTAGTGTATATCGATATTTGGGGAACTTGGTGCATACCCTGTGTACAAGAAATTCCTGCCTTAAAAAAATTAGAAGAGGATTTTAGAAATGAGGATATTTATTTTGTGAGCATCAGTATAAATGACGAAAAAGAAAAGCTAAAACAATTTATAAAAGAAAATGATTTAAAAGGAATTCAATTGTATGCTGAGAATAGTGACGCAGAATTTTTTCAAAAAATTCAATTACAAGGTGTCCCTCGTTTTATTTTAATTGATAGGCAAGGAAAAGTAATAGATGCTTTTGCTGACAAACCTTCTTTTCCTAATATTAGAGATTTGRTTTTAGAAAATTTGTAATGGATAACTTTTTTTTTTACCGAAAATACACGAGTCCATTATTAAATGTGTTGTAGATTCCCGCCTTCGCGGGAAAGAGAGTTTTTTAAAAAAAATAGCCCAAACTTTCATTTGAGCTATTTTAAAATTAAAATTGGAGGTGATTTTACAAAACCTCACCCAATTCTTTCAGCTTCTCGGTATTTTCATGCAATTTTAATTCCTCAACAATTTTATGAATATCTCCGTTGATCACATTTTGTAAATCATAAATGGTCAATCCGATTCTATGTTCAGTAACACGTCCTTGTGGGTAGTTGTAGGTTCTAATTTTTGCTGACCGATCACCACTAGAAACCAAGGTGTTTCTTTTTATAGCATCGGCAGCTAATTTTTTCGCCAATTCCATTTCATAAATACGCGAACGTAAAACTTTCATGGCTTTGTCTTTATTTTTATGCTGTGATTTTTGATCTTGACATTGCGCTACAATACCTGTAGGAACGTGCGTTAGTCTTACAGCAGAATAGGTTGTATTTACCGATTGCCCTCCAGGACCTGACGAACAAAAATAATCTACACGAATATCACTTTGTTTTAAATCAATATCAAATTCTTCGGCTTCTGGCAATACCATAACGGTTGCAGCACTTGTATGAACTCTACCTTGCGTTTCAGTTTGAGGAACTCTTTGCACACGATGTACACCAGACTCAAATTTTAATTCGCCATACACATCAGGACCAGAAATAGAAAAAATAATTTCTTTAAATCCACCAGAAGTACCTTCACTAATATCTTCTACTTCGGTCTTCCAACCTTTATCAGACGCAAATTTTGTATACATTCTATACAAATCACCTGCAAAAATACTTGCTTCATCTCCACCCGTTCCTGCTCTAATTTCTACAATTACATTCTTTGCATCTTCAGGGTCTTTCGGAATCAACATGAATTTAATATCGTCTTCTAACTTCGGAATTGCTTCATTGGCCTCGTCAATTTCCATCTTCGCCATTTCGGTCATTTCTGGGTCAGAACCATCAGCAATAATTTCTTTAGCTTCAACAATATTATTTAGTAAAACTTCGTACTCTTTGATTTTTTCGACCATCGCATTTAAGTCTTTATACTCTTTATTGAGTTTGACATAACGCTTTTGATCCATGATGATATCAGGTTGAATAATCAAATCTGCCACCTCATCAAATCGCTGTTTTACTATATGTAATTTATCTAACATTTTCTTTTCTTTGGATTGCAAATTTACACTATTTATTAGAATCTTTTTGCTTTAATAAACATGTGTAATTATAACTATTTAATCATCAATAATACTATTTGAAAAAATATTCCTAAATCGAGGTAGGGATTTTTAATAGTTAATCGTTATATAAGTAATAAGATTATTTTTTAACCAAAAAAAACAGGTAGTTTTTTACTTTAAGATTTTAAATTGATTAAGGTTTTTTTATACAATTACTAAATTACCCTTACACCCCTAAAGAAAACTAAGCAATTATGATTATGAAAACAACTAAAATCAACCCCAACAAATTAAAAAAATCAATTATTTGTAGAAATGTAACTAGCACATCAATAAATAAAGACATTAAAAGAACTCATATTCCTAAAGCTGGAGATGTAGCTATATTTAGAGTTAAAGAAATAGGAAAGCATACGCGAATACAATCAACAACTGGAAATAACAAATATATTTTACCTGGTGATTTAATTATGGCCGCTTTTGGGAATAGGTATGCGACCGAACAAATGGAAGGTTTTATTCCTACTAAATACCATAAAACATATCATATTTTGGGACAAGGAGGAGCTATTGGTATCCTTAAAAATATGCATGTAAAGTTTGAATTGGTTGGTCCTACATCACTTAGCTTGGTTGGATATATAGTACATGAAAATGGAGATGTTGTAAATACTAAATATTTAAGTACCGAAATTACTACTAAATCTATACAGGTTAATTCTAACCCTAAAATAATCCTATCTTTAGGTACAAGCATGGATAGTGGAAAAACTACTTCGGCTGCATTTCTTGCTAGAGGTTTAAAATTAGCACGTAAAAAAGCGGCATATATTAAATTAACTGGTACTGTTTTTACAAAAGATAAAAATATGGTTCGAGATTATGGAGCCACAGTATCTGTAGATTTTTCAAATTTTGGATTCCCATCAACCTATATGTGCTCTACAACAGAATTATTAGATTTATATCAAAACCTTATCAATTTTGTATCCTCTTCAAATCCTGATTATATCATTGTAGAAATTGCCGATGGGCTTTTACAAAGAGAAACACATGCTTTAATACACAATAAATTGTTTATGAATAATGTGTCTGGTGCTTTATTTTCTTCATTAGATAGTATGAGTGGGATTGCCGGAGCAAAATTACTTTCAGAATTAGGATGCCCAATAATTGGAGTTACAGGTCTTTTTACTATTAGTCCTTTACTAGTAAACGAAGTTAGACAAAAATCAAATTACCCAGTTTTGACTGGTGAAGATCTGATGTCAAAAGAAATAATTAACACRRWAGAAMMWRKKRTTAASKWWKYWYWWMYWSAWAWWWMAWWWGKAKWTRATAKNTAAAKAAWWWRTAWYATTTATTTAGCAACACTCTTTTTTTTAACATCACTAGATATAATATTTCAACTAATTAAAACAATATTTAACCCCTAATAATGAAAAAATTAATTATCCTAATTTGTCTAATATTAAGTATAACTTTAAGTGCACAAATTACAGAAACTGATAAAACTATGCTATGGACAACTATCAGTGTTAGTAAAAAAATAAATGACAAATTTAGCATCAGCTATAATCAATTAAATTCAGTAGATCTAGCTAGTCCCAGGTTTAATTTCATTCAACCAGATATTAGAATTAACTATAAAATCACTAAAAAAGTAATTGCAACTGTTGGCTATGCGCCTACTTTTTCYTTAGATCAAATTAGTGGAAACCAGCTAGTTTATCATAGAGTTGCTGGAAGAATTAGACTTCGGACCAAACTTGGCAAACGAATTAGAATGAGTAACTCAATAACTGCAGAACACCATTTAACACAAAGGTCAAAATTTCAACAACGCTACTATTATAAATTAGACTTATATTATAGAAATACTAGCTTACCATGGAGATTGCGACCATATCTTACTCAAAAACTTTATTACTATGCTAATGGAAGAGATTTACAATATTATGATGATAGTGGTAATATGACAGATTTAAAATCTCCTAATGGGTTACATGCCTATAGAATAGAACCTGGTATTAAATTTTATCCAACTAAAAAATTCTATTTTTCAGTTTATTATTTAAGACAAATCGAATTTAATGCAGGAGGGTCTGAAATAAGCAACCTTAATCCAAATACCGGGAATATCAGAAGACCTTTTTATAACTTTAATGTAATTGGGCTTAAATGTGGACTTTCTTTGTAATTAAAAAGTTTTAAACAGGTAGGTAGCTAAAAAACAACTATTTTTATATTTAGTATTACCGCGAACTTATATATAAGTATTTAAAGCTACATTAATCTAATCTAGGATTATGAAATTTAATTCAGAGACAAATTTAGTATTTCAATTTATTAAACAACAAAAACTTAAAACTATAGGTATAATTATACTGGGGTTAATTTCAAATTTACTTAGTATAATTATACCTGTTAGTATTGGTAAGTATTATGAATTGGCTTTTCATTTTAATTCTCATAGAGTAAAAATTCTTAATTTTATTCCATCTACTATCTGGGATAGTATCCCTAAATTTTTACTTTTTTTTATATCTCTTGTTCTATTAAGATATTTGTTTTTTTTTCTTTATGAGTTTTTACTAAAAAAAGAAAGTGAAATTTTTGTAAAAGAAATAAAWGATTACCTCTTTAATCATCAATTAAGAATAAAGTATGATATTTATACAGAGAAAGGAGTTGGTAAATATTTATTGAGGTATAGTGGAGACATCAATAGTTTAAAAAATTTATACCTTAAAGGGAGCATCAAAGTTTTTATAGATATTATTATKATGATGATTGCTTTTTCATGGTTGTATACCCTAAATTATAAAGGCGCTATTGCAATTGCTATAATATCTCTTATTGCATAYTTAATCATCCGCATACTCAATAATAAAGTAGAATATTATTCCCAAAAAAAAAGAAACAAAACCTCTGGTCAATTATCTTATATAAGTAGAWCTCTTAATAGTATTTTGAATATTATATTATTTAACAAACAAGATATAGAGTTTAAAAAATATAGTAAAAAATCTAGTTCTATTAAAGATGTTGCTATTTGTTATGACAAATGGTTTGTAATTAATAAAGGAYTTATTTCGTTTACTCAATATAGTATATTGTGTGTAGCACTTTACATATTCTATTTAGACTCTAGCAAATCACCTGGTTTAACACAAGGTGGCAATCTTATAAGTTTTATCCTTTTATATATTACTATATTACCAATAATTAGACGATTGTTTGCACTTGAAACAGTTTATAAGTTAGGATACATTTCTTTAAACAAACTCAATAATATTATTAATATACCAAAAGAGGAAATAACTATTGGAGAAGTTCTTACCGTAAAAAAACCAAGAATATTATTTGAAGAATTAAAATTTAACAACACCTTAGGTCTTAATTTTCACTCAAAAAAAATGACACTAAGTTCTCTTTCCCTACCAAATGGCATTGAGCCCTATGATATCATTACTGCTTTAACCAAAATAAATTCGGATTATAAAGGAACTATTAAGATTAATAATATTGATATAAAGTATTATTCACCCAAATCATTACGAGATAACATTGCAGCACTATCAGACAACATTCCATTAACAGGAAGAACTGTATATGAAGCAATCACAATGTTTAGAGCTGAAAAAATAAAAGATAACATAACGCTTCTATTTTCCGAAATTCAATCACTTTTCTCAAATATCCCTAAATTGAGTATCGATGATAATATAGGCGAAAATGGATCAAAACTCTCAATCATTCAATATGAACTATTGTGTTTTATWMSAKGMAWMRWATCANAATAAAAAAATTTTGATAATAGATGGACTTTATTTACTTCAATCAAATAACTACAAAGGTATGATCGAATTATTAGAAAATCAGAATGCAACAGTTATACTCTTAAAATCTTTAAACAAAATATAAAATGCTTAAACCAATATTATTATCCATATTTCTTTTACTTACTTCTAGTACAACCCTAGAACTAAAAAAACATAGCTCCAAAACTTACACCATTGTTATTCATGGTGGGGCAGGTACCATAAAAAAAGATATCTTAACTTCAGCACAAGAAAAAGCATATAAAAAAATACTTTCGCAAGCACTAGAAACTGGTGTAAATCATTTAAAGAAGGGAGGCACATCAATAGAAACTGTTGAAATGGTTATTAAAACACTTGAAGATTCACCATTATTTAATGCAGGTAAAGGATCTGTATATAATCATAATGGATTCCAAGAAATGGATGCTTCAATAATGGATGGTATAAATTTAAACTCTGGGGCAATTGCCGGAATTACAAATTTAAAAAACCCTATAGAAGGTGCTAGAATTGTTAAAGACAGTACAAAACACGTGCTTTTGTATGGAAAAAGAGGTCAAGATTTTTGTATTAGTAAGGGTGCTGTTTATGCTGATRGCTCCTATTTTTATTCTGAATACCGCTGGAAACAATATCAACGCGCACTAAAAAAGAACACCATTTTACTAGATCACAATGGTGAAAAATCGACTAAAGAAATTAAAAAATTTGGAACTGTTGGCTGTGTTGTGTTAGACTCTTATGGCAATTTAGCTGCTGGCACATCAACTGGTGGGTTGACAAATAAAAAATATGGACGTATAGGAGATTCTCCAATTATTGGAGCTGGAACTTATGCAGATAATAAATCTTGCGCTGTTTCCTGTACCGGTACAGGAGAATATTTTATAAGAGGTACTATTGCAAGAGATATTGCCGCAAAGGTTGAATATAAAAATTATTCGTTGCAAAAATCTGGTGAGAAAACATTACAAAAGCTAACACAAATGAAAGGCAAAGGTGGTTTTATATCTATTGATAAAAAAGGAAATTATATAATGATGTTTAATACCAAAGGGATGTATAGAGGTGTTGCAACTTCATCAGGAACATTTAAAATAGAAATATATGGCGAAGAATAATCAACACACCTAAAATTCATACTCAATCCCCAAGAGGACAATCAACTTGTAGTAAATTTTTGAAATTGAAAATGAATTCCCTCCCTATAGTTATGAGATTCACGTAAAAGACAGTCAAAAAACTTAATAGAAGATGATTACTTCTCCCGATAACTATTGGGCTCTCGTAAAGACAAAATAAGAATGTGTCTTTACGAGAGCAAATTAACTTATTGCACAAATTTAATCCCAAAAGAAATTATACCCGCATTTAATCCATCACTTCTATTATAATTTGCATAGCGTAAATCGATAGATTTTAATCCGAAAGTCAGCAATTTAGCTTTGGTAAAAATATCAGTATATTTTATTCCCAATCCATATTGATGACTATCAAAAGCTGACAAATCATAATCTGAAGTGTAATACTCATCCGTAGATAAATGCTCTAAATAAGGAGCAAAATAATCAGCAGCTGTTTGGGTATAATAACGATAATTAGGATAGACCGTAAACTTAGATCCTAACTTTATCGGAATTTCAATACTTGCTGTGTGACCGCTGATTCCCCAATCATCATAATAATATCTATAATAGGTTCTTACAGAAATAATTTCATTGATATAATAATTTAATCGTACGCCAACAGGGAGTTTAAAACGCGTATCTGGTAGCTGCTCAATATCATCAGCCAACTGAAAAACTTCGGTATTTGTTGGTGATGTATAGTTAGGAATGTGCGCTGCATTACCAATATAATAATTGTCGGTATCTTTAAAATAAACACGCTGCATTGGGTTAGACAACCATCCTGATTGCTGAACCACATCTAAAAAAAGTGAAAATTGCGCTCTCTGATTTATGATTTGAGAAAAACTAAACGACAACGAATAAGAGTTTCTACTTTTATTAGAAATAAGTTCAAAGCTCGGTGTCCAAACATTTGATCCATTTTTATCAATCACATTTCCTTGTTGATCTAAAATGTCAATCCCATTAAAAAAACCATTGTTTAAATCACCCCCAGCTTGTAAATACGAATCTAATTCTGTTGGATATTTAGGACTCCAAGTATCTAAATAAACTTGCCCCTTCACTCCGACTTCTGTGTTTTTTTCGTTGAATAATCTTGTGTATCCTCCTCCAAAACCTACGGATGTATAATCATATTCTGCCGCAAAATTCACGTTGGCACTTACAATAGAATTCCGATCATCAGAACTATGAGAATAGCCTACGGCCCCTCCAAACCAAACATCACTTGCCGACGCACCTGAAGATTCTACCCACGGACTTCCTTTTATATCACTCGCCGCACCTATACCTCTACCTCTATCATCGTCGTCATCATCGTCTCCACCTTGTGACGCTCCTGAATTATCAAAAGGATCTAGGTTACTCGAAGATGCCGAAGTATATGCCGAAATACCTGCGTCAACAGTTAAAACATCATCAGCGTTTAGTGGGATTGCCACGATAAACGTTGGAGTAATATCCATCAATTTTTCTGATCCGATTCCACCAGTTACTGAAGCATGTTCGCCATCTTGCTGATAATAACTCATCAAAAAATCTACCTCAATAGATTCTAAAACTCTTTTTTTGTAGGTTCCGTTTTCGTTGTCTTTGCTCTCTTGTGCAAAAATAATTCCGCCGCAAAAAACCATCAATAAAATAATATATTTTTTCATATCTACCATTAATTACATCCACAACCTCCACCAGATTTTCCTCCGTTTGCTCCTGAAGCTCCCTCGCGATATACCTGAAAATTAGTTTCAAATTTTTCAATTTTATTTGTTTGTAGTACCATATCTGGATCGCTCAAATTGACGGTCTGATATTCTTTTACGGCAACACATGAACTGCAAAAGAGTGCAATTCCACAATAAATAAATGCTTTTTTCATTTTTAGTTATTTAGTTATTTTTTAATTTTATTCCGGTTGATGTATGCGTTTTTCCGGTATCATCAACAATGATACATTCAATTCCTTTTAGCTGATTTATAAAATCGACACCCACATCTAGCCCCATTACAAAAACGGATGTTGCCAGTGCATCCGCCAATTCTGCCTTTGGAGAAAAGATACTTACACTCACAATTCCCGAACTTGGGTAACCTGTTTTTGGGTTGATGATATGCGAATATCTGACTCCGTCAAACTCCACAAATTTCTCATAATTACCAGAAGTCACTACTGCCGAATTAGAAATTGGCAACAGTGCAAACACTTTATTTTTATTCAATGGATTTGTAATTCCCACTTTCCAATCTTCGCCATCAGGTTGTTTTCCCCAAGTATTCATGTCGCCCGATGCATTGATGATGCCTGCAACTACACCAATATTTTGCAATAATTTTTTGGCTTTATCGGCAGCATATCCTTTGGCAATTCCACCAAATCCGATTTTCATTCCTTTCAATTTTAAAAAAACGGTTGATGATTCTTTATCTAAAATAATATTTTTAAAACCAACTTTTGAAACGGAATTTTCTATTTTTTCTTTGGACGGCATCACTTTCATAGAACCATCAAACTTCCAAATTCTATCCATCGATGCGTAGGAAATATCGAAAGCTCCGTCGGTCAATTTTGAAATTGCGAGACTGCGTTCAATCAAATTAAATAATTCTTTATCAACTTTTACAGGTTTGATTCCTGCATTTCTGCTAATTTCGGATGTTTGTGAATTCGAATCCCAAGAAGAAATTAGTTTTTCTATTCTTGTTATTTCGTCAATTGCAATGTTTATATATTTATCTCCTTCTTGTTGATTTTTGGCAACTACAGAAATATCAAATCGGCTACCCATTAGCTTAATTGTTTTTTTAAAACGCTCTTGAGAATGGATGTTTGATGCAGAAAGAAACAACAGTATTAAAAACAATTGTTTCATTAGATATTAATTTTTGAAATGCGATTGATATAATCTTGCGGCGTATAATTTTTGACAAATCCGAACGCATCTAATACATTCCCTTTTGAATCTAGCACGACTATCCAAGGGAATCTTGCGTGGTATTTTTCTGCCAACATATCATTCTGAATTTGCTGCTCTTTAGATAATTTATTTTTCTTTTTTCGAGGAAAATCTGCCTTTAGCAAGATTAAATTTTCATCAGCAAAAGAGATAAATTCGTGCGATTGCCAAATTTCTTTTTCTAATTTAATACAAGGTCCGCACCAATCGGAACCAGAAAAAACTAAAACTATTTTTTTGTCTTGTAATGCCGATTGGTCTTTTGCTTTTTCAAAATTAGTAGTCCAATTTTGAGAGAAGCCTTGATAAGAAATTAATAAAAGGAGAATAATTAAGGATTGTTTCATTTTAGTATATTTTAATAGGAATGGATTGTACTATTATAAAACGCTTTACTACCAAAAAACCCTACCCTAAAAAGCAAGAAAAATAAAAATAAAATATATTTAGCTGCTTATCAATATTTTATATTTTAAAAAAAACATCAACATTTTACAACAACAACAACAACAACAACAACAACAACAACAACAACAACAACAACAACAACAACAACAACAACAACTCTAAGAATAGCTAAAATTGATAAACCACACCGATACCCAAAACTTGTTTCCATTGCACTTTTGCTCCTGAAATTTGGACTTCTTCATCGTTTATAGTTTCGGTAAATTTAATATCGTTATCATATTTTAGATGCGATCCAAAAACAGCTCTTATATAATCGTTTACTTGTAAGTTAAAAACAAACTCCCAATCCACATCTATGTTTCCAAAGTCATTGATATAATCAGTATAAAAACTCATCGTATTTTTGAAAAAAATATTTTTGAAGATTTCTTTTTCATAGGTACTAACGAGTAAAAAACCTAATTCGTGTCTAGATTGTTTTCCTTTTTTAATAAGAACACCGTTGCTATCGTAGGTTGCACCAGTTACACCAAAAGCGCCTGCATTAGCCAATGTTTCGTTTAACACAAAGGTTGATTTTAATGTTGCAGGAGACAAATACAAATTAAATTTTTCAACGTCATGACTATATATTGTACCAATACCAACAAATAAATAGGCAGGAGCCATAAAGGTTGATATTAATTTCTTAGTATCACCATCATAAGAATAACCACTGGCAAATTGCGTTTTAAAACTAATATTTGCTGAAGAATACCAATTAGACAACGTATCTTTTCTATACCCAATAGTTGAATACATTTCTAATTGGTCATCTGATTTTTTAAGCTTAATATCTTTTTGGGTGTTCACTCCAAACCGAGCAAGAAGTCTATTTGCCCAAACAAAGTTTCCTTTTTTATAGTTTCTTTCCATTTCAAAATTCAACAGACCTGATATTGAATTTGTTCCACCGGCATTCCAATTTACAAAGGCAACTTCACTCGCATCAAGACTAATCACATTCTTTTTTTTCCAGAAAGCAGAATCGATTACAATTTTATTTGGATTGTCAACCAAGTCATAAATAGAAACTTTATGAATATCATTTGTTTCAATATTTTTAACCATTATAGAATCTATTTGCGCTATGGAATTAACGCTAAAAAAGAATAAGAAAATATAGAGTACTAATGACTTCATTAAATATGATAACTTCTTGTAGTGTTAATAAATAAAAGTTCCGTATTCACTTTTGATAGTTAATTTTTTCTTTTCTGATGATGCTACCCTACCAATAATTTGAGCATTTACATTGAATGATTTAGATATTGAAATAATCTCATCAGCAATCGTTGGATCTAGATAAATTTCCATCCTATGTCCGCAATTAAAGACTTGATACATTTCTTTCCAATCTGTTTTTGACTGCTCTTGAATCAATTTGAATAACGGAGGTACGTTAAACATATTATCTTTTATGATATGTAAATCTTTTATAAAATGTAAAATTTTGGTTTGAGCACCACCACTACAATGCACCATTCCGTGGACATCTTTAGCATCATATTTATCTAATATTGCTTTGATTATTGGCGCATACGTTCTTGTTGGAGACAATACTAATTTACCAGCATTGATTGGAGAATCATCAACAGCATCAGTTAATTTCATTCTGCCAGAATACACTAAATTTTCTGGTACAGCAGCATCAAAACTCTCTGGAAATTTAGTTACTAAATACTTAGAAAAGACATCGTGTCTTGCAGAAGTCAATCCGTTAGAACCCATACCACCATTATATTCAGTTTCGTAAGTTGCTTGCCCAAAAGATTCTAAACCTACAATAACGTCACCTTCTTTTATGTTGGCATTGTCGATAACATCACTTCGTTTCATTCTTGCAGTTACGGTAGAGTCTACAATAATTGTWCKTACCAAATCACCAACRTCRGCAGTTTCRCCACCKGTWGAATGAATCKYWACTCCRAAWYYTTTWAGGTCWWYAATYAAYTCTTCWGTWCCRTTAATAATWGCMGAMAWCACTTCNACCWGGAATCAAATTTTTATTTCGACCAATGGTAGAAGATAGTAAAATATTATCAGTTGCTCCTACACAAATTAAATCATCAATATTCATGATTAATGCATCCTGAGCAATTCCTTTCCAAACAGAAATATCTCCAGTTTCTTTCCAATACATGTAGGCTAAAGAACTTTTTGTTCCTGCTCCATCAGCATGCATGATTAAACAATAGTCATCATCATTTGTTAAATAATCTGGAACAATTTTACAAAAGGCTTGGGGGAATAATCCTTTGTCAACATTTTTTATAGCAGCATGAACATCTTCTTTTGAAGCCGAAACTCCTCGTTGACTATACCTCTTACTAATTTCTGAACTCATGTTATGGATGTAAAAATTATTAAACGACAAATTTAATTGAAGTTTATCAAAATCTTCTCTAAATAGAAAAATTATTACCAACAAAAATGCCGAGATAAATCTCGGCATTTTAAATTTTAATAGGAAAAGATAAATTTAAATTTGTTTTGAACTAATCTTAATTTTTAAGTTCGTCCAAACTTAACATAGCATTTATTAAATATCAATTATATTTAATCGGTTTCACATTTTGCTGACTTGCGTCAACTTGAGCAACATTGTTAAACTTAATTTCTTTAGTTTGGTTTGTTGTCTCAATTTTTTTCGAATTCCCCTGAACTACCATCAAGGTTGTCGCTAGCATAAAAAATACTAGGCTTAGAATTTGATTTCTCATTGCATTAGTTTTGCTTAACATAAACTGTTAAAAATTACACAAATAACTTTTATTTTAAATGCTGTAAATCGTGGAGACGAAAGCATTTTAAATAAATTCTACTCGGGGTATAAAAATTAATAATTGTGGGGGGACCTTTGGGGGGAACTTGTGCTAGGGGTAGCAAAAGCATTTACATACTTTAGTAACACAGGACAAATATACGAGGTTTATGGAGTAATAATTACACTAATTTTAGTTTTCTAATAAATCACTCTTTTTCAACAATAAAAAGCACTAGAAAATCAATAAATAGCATATTATAAAGGCATCAACTTTCAAATGGCTTTTCACAACTAATTGTACCAAAATAGGGTCTTTATTACCATATAGCTGATATTGTATTTTGCGAACATAGATATTTAAAGATTAAAAAATGGTGTTTCAAAAATTTAGACTATGAAAAAATAAGGGATTCATAAAAATCACTTTTGAAAGGTCAAAAACGAGGCTATGCTTTAATCAAACAAAACATTTGAAGTATATTTGCCACAAGCTTTTATTATTATTAATCACAAAAACAACACACACAATGGCTAAAATAAAATTAGAATACATTTGGTTAGATGGGTATTTCCCAACACAAAACATGAGAAGCAAGACTAAAGTTGAAGAGCATGAAAACTTTAAAGGAACACTAGAAGAAATAGGGAATTGGTCTTTTGACGGTTCATCTACAAAACAAGCTGAAGGCGGATCTTCTGACTGCGTTTTAAATCCTGTTGCAATCTATCCAGACCCTGATCGTATTAATGGTTATTTAGTGATGAATGAAGTTTTAAATGTTGATGGAACTCCGCACGTAAGTAACGGTAGAGCTACTATTGACGATGATGATAATGACTTTTGGTTTGGTTTTGAACAAGAGTATTTTATAATGAATACTGCTACTCAACTTCCTCTTGGTTTTCCAATTGGTGGATACCCTGGACCACAAGGAATGTATTACTGCTCAGTTGGTGGTAAAAATACTTTTGGCAGAGATTTAGTTGAAGAACATGCAGATTTATGTATTGATGCCGGTTTAAATTTTGAAGGAATTAATCAAGAGGTTGCATCTGGACAATGGGAGTTTCAATTATTTGCAAAAGGGGCGAAACAAGCTGGTGATGAAATTTGGATTGCACGTTATTTATTAGACAGGTTGACTGAAAAATATGGCTATTATATTGAGTACCATCCAAAACCAATTAAAGGAGACTGGAACGGTTCTGGTATGCACGCAAACTTCTCAAACACTTTGTTAAGAACTTGCGGTTCTAAAGAAACATACTTTAAAATATGTGAGGCATTTAGACCCGTTGTTACTGAGCATATTGATGTATATGGTGAGTTTAATGACGAACGCTTAACAGGCTTGCATGAAACTGCTTCTATTACTGATTTTAGCTATGGTATTTCTGATAGAGGAGCTTCAATTAGAATCCCGCTTTTAACAGTTAACAATGATTGGTGYGGATATTTAGAAGATAGAAGACCCGCTTCAAATGCTGATCCATATAAAATTGCTGGAAGAATTATTAAGACAGTTAAATCTGTTATGTAAATTCTTAATCAGTAAAAAATATAAAAGAGCTTTCAATTGAAGGCTCNTTTTTTTTTTTGCACTAAATTTTGTTTGATTAAGAAATCATTTGGTAGATAAAAACTCCGTACAGACCCAAAAGGATAATCCCTTCTTTCCATCCAAGTTTCATTTTTGAAGAAAAAAACACCAATGGCAAAATCAACAATGCAAAGCCTAACATCCAATAAATATCATGTGTCAATAATCCTTGATCAACTACTTTTATTGGTGTTATTATTGAAGTGATTCCCAACACTGCCAAAATATTGAATATGTTAGATCCTATTAAATTACCCAATGAAATTGCTTTCTCCTTTTTTAAAACTGCTATAATTGACGCTGCTAATTCTGGAATACTTGTTCCTAAAGAAACAATGGTAACTCCAATAATTCGCGTGCTCACTCCAAATTCTTGCGCCATAGAAACAGAACCTTTTATCAATAATTCTGACCCACCCCAAAGTGCGACACCACCAAGCGCTAGAAATAATACATCCTTATATAAAGGTAGTTCAATACCATCTTCTGGCAATTCATCTACAACTGCATCCTTTTTTTGAAACTTTAATAAGTACACTAAAAAGACAATCAATGCTCCATCTTTCCAAGAAATCTTCATAGGAAAAGGTTCTCCACCAGAATTAGGCATGGTGATTAAGTCAAATTCTATCTGGAGAATGCAAACTAAATAGCCAAGCGCAACACCAATAA
>NVSL01000055.1 GCA_002401215.1 Flavobacteriaceae bacterium
TTTATTTGATTGGTTTGACTCAAAAAGTAGCGTCAACTGCGCATATTGAATTCCATGCGCGTATCATCCTTCAAAAATATATTCAACGTAAATTGATTTCAATTTCTTCAGAGATTATTGAAGAAGCCTATGACGAAACCGTTGATGTGTTTGACTTGTTAGATGATGCCGAAACAAAATTATTCGAGGTAACACAAGGTAATTTAAAGAAAGGGTCAGAAGATTCTCAATCCTTAGTAAAACAAGCGATTGATAAAATTGAAGAAATATCGAACAAAGAAGGGATGAGTGGTGTGCCTTCTGGATTTACAAAATTGGATGAAATAACATCAGGTTGGCAACCTTCTGATTTGGTAATTATTGCGGCAAGACCTGGTATGGGTAAAACGGCATTTGTGATGTCTATGGCAAAAAATATTGCGATTGGACACGACCAAGCGGTGGCCGTTTTTTCTTTAGAGATGTCTTCAGTACAATTAATTACGCGTATGATTTCTAGTGAAACAGGAATCTCATCAAGCAAATTAAGGAAAGGGAATTTAGAGCCCCATGAGTGGGAGCAACTGAACGTAAAAGTCAAAAATTTATCAAGTGCTCCTTTATTTATTGATGACACTCCATCATTATCAATTTTCGATTTACGTGCAAAAGCAAGACGTTTGGTTTCGCAACACAACGTAAGAATCATCATTATTGACTATTTGCAATTGATGACAGCAGGCTCATCTGCCGGAGGAAATCGTGAGCAAGAAATCTCGATGATTTCTAGAAACTTAAAAGCTTTGGCTAAAGAATTGGCAGTTCCAGTGATTGCTTTATCCCAGTTGTCGCGTGCGGTTGAAACACGTGGAGGGAATAAAAGACCACTACTTTCTGACCTTCGTGAGTCAGGAGCAATTGAGCAAGATGCCGATATTGTTTCGTTTATTTACCGTCCAGAATATTATGGTATGACCGAATGGGATGATGACGAGCATTCGCCATGTGAGGGGCAAGGAGAGTTTATTTTGGCGAAACACCGTAATGGTGGTTTGGATAATATTCGCTTAAAATTTACTGGTCATTTGGCGCAATTCTCAGATTTAGAAGAAGGATTCGGAACGGAGTTTCAATCTAAAATGAATACCGAATTACCAGAAAGTGCGCAACATATTAACCCGAGCGATGCCTTTGCTGATGGGGATGTTCCGTTTTAAATAGAGTTTAGATAATAGACTGTAGACGAGAGATTTTGATTTGTCTTCCACATATAGCTCGATAGATATATGAAGATAATTCATTTGAAGTTTGCCTATTAAAACCTTATATTTATTTTTTAAAATAGATAATGGTGAATTTCCAACTTAATATGAATCAAAGTATAAAAATATTTTTTTATTTAATTGTTTCTATTCTTCTTACAAATTGTAAGAGTGATAAAAAAGAATTAATCTCTGGGTATTATATTGATAATCAAAACTTAGAAATTTATTGTTTTAAAGGGAATGAATTGAATCATTATAACGTATTGGATTCTATTCACCAGACGTTACCATTTAAAGTAGATGAAGAATCTATTCTGTTTGATTATCAGAAATATTCTTATAAAAAGTATGATAATGATTCTTTAATCCTCATGAACTATACTATTAACAATGAGAAAACCCATTTAATAAAATTTAATTATGAAGATTTAGATTTAAAAGAATTGTTTTCTTTTGAATTCGAACTCGATTCAAAAGAAGATTTAAATAATGATGCTGAGTTTTATATTCGATTTAATAGTGACAACATATCTCTATTTGGTAAAGATAAAGGTGAATTATATTCTCATTATTTTAGTGAAAATGATTATTTGGGGAAGTATTTTGGAAAATTTCATTTTTTTGATAGAAGTAATAGCATCCATATTCTACTATTAGAAAAATATAATAATAAGGAAGTGTCATGCATGACATATGATTATGACAAAAAGATATTTTTTAAAATAAAATTAAAAAAAATGACTTTAGATAAAAAGTCTCTATTAATTGGAACATGGAATATAGTGAGTGACGAAGAAAGAAATAATTTACTTCAAAGTTTTAATTATGCCAAGGTTAATCTCTATGATATTAAAATGACAAAAGAGCAACGATCAGATTCTATAAAAAGTATTATTAATTTTTTTCAAAGTATAACATTTACAAAAGACAGTTTATTTATTGGTATTAAAGGGAGTCAGGTTTTGAATAAAAAAAAATCCACATTGAGATATCTTTATGATTACAATCCCTCATCAAATATAGYTTCATTAAACCATACAAATTATGATAATCCCTATGTCATAATTGAAAAGTTCACAATTGATTCTTTAATTATTAGCCCAATTGAGTTTTATCCTTTTAAGTTTTTATATACAAGAAAATAAAATATTTAGAAAAAGAATTCATTTGAAGTTTACCCATTAAAATCTTACATTCGTTTTTTAAATTAGCCAACGGTGAATTTCCAACTAAATACAAATCAACCTATAAAAAGAATACTTTTAGTATTCCTGTTTTGTAGCCATTCCATTTTTGCTTCCTTTATATATATCCCAATGTCGGATGGTCTTCAAAAAAATCATTTAAAAGCCTATGGAATTACTTTTTGGACACTAGAATTAGGTTTCAAAGCCCAATGGCTGTTGAACTATGAAGGAGGTTCTTTTTTATTGGAATACACCAAAGAAATTGAAAATGAATGTAAGATTAGAGGAGTATCCTATGAGGTGATTTCTGATTTAAAATCCGAATTAATTTTAGAAGAAATCAGCAGTCCATCAAAAAATATGGAAGCGGTATTGTTAGAGAAGGCTCCGAGAATTGCGGTGTACTCACCCAAAAACAAATTACCTTGGGACGATGCTGTTACGATGGTGCTGACCTATGCCGAGATTCCGTTTGATGTTATTTATGACGAAGAAGTATTGAATGACAAACTACTTTTATATGAATGGTTGCACCTACATCACGAAGATTTTACAGGACAATACGGAAAATTTTATGGTGCTTATAGAACTGCTCCTTGGTATATCGAAGAAAAAAAACGATTGGAATCCTTGGCTTCGGAACTCGGATATTCTAAAGTATCAGAAGAAAAATTAGCAGTAGCGCAAAAAATTAGAGACTATGTAATTGGCGGTGGATTTATGTTTGCGATGTGCTCCGCGACCGATAGTTTTGACATTGCCTTAGCTGCAGAAGGCGTTGATATTTGCGAATCGATGTTTGATGGAGATCCTTCTGATGCTGATTATCAGTCAAAAATAAATTATAATAATACCTTTGCTTTTACCGATTTTGAATTGGAACGAAGCCCCGTTGTTTATGAGTTTTCTGATATTGATATGACGCGAAAACGGAAAATTCAGCGAACGTCAGATTACTTTTCATTGATGAATTATTCTGCAAAGTGGGATCCGATTCCGACGATGTTATGTCAAAATCACACCAACTTGGTAAAAGGATTTATGGGGCAAACCACCKCMTTYRATARWCRWYTYATMAARYCYRAMRTSYTRATYMTGGGYGAAAMYAAAKCSMWSRRMKMAGCRARKYACATCCATGGTGCCAAAGGAAAAGGGATGTTTACTTTTTACGGTGGTCACGACCCAGAAGATTATAGCCATCGAGTAGGTGACCCAAAAACGGAATTAGATTTACATCCAAACTCACCCGGATATCGATTGATTTTAAACAATGTTTTATTTCCTGCGGCTAAGAAAAAGAAACAGAAAACTTAAAAATATTAATGTAAGTAGTTCAAATAAAACAACTTACTTTTATTAAGTTTAATTTTATTTCCTTAATTTAGTGCAAGATTTTAATAGTAAAATCAATTCCATTCCTCAGAATCTATTTTATACAACTCCAATTAATATTCTATTTAACCTCAAGAAATTGATTTAGTTCCTAGCCAAACTATCAATCTGTTGGGATTAACTCCGCTTCAATTTCAAAATAAATTAGTAACCAATATTAACTAAAATAATTTATTATGAAAACAAAGCAATTCAAATTAGCATTGTTAATGCTATTCGTTTTATTAAGTGTAAGTCTTTATTCACAAGACAAATTTCAAATTAGTATTCCAACTTACGAACCAGAATCGGTCATCGATAAGATTACATCTGATGTGAAAAATGATTTGAAAATTGTCGATATTGATGAAGTAGAAATTATTGATATAGATGATCTAGCTCCACAAGATGCGGTTCAAACAATTCTTTTCATCAGAAATATGTTGGCAGTTGGTGCCGGATTTGGATTTGGGGAAAATACCTTTTTATGGACTTTACATGCTGCTTATTATTTGCGATTAATGATTTTTGCAAACTCAGCACTTTATGTTTCACTTGGTGCAGTATATGAAGGTGGGGATTATGATCAGTACAAATCTAGTTTGATTGATGTGCAATTAAAATTTTTAATGTTTACGGCAATCTCAAAAATGATGGAAATTCGGTTGATATATGGGCCAATGTTTGCCTACGGATTTGGATCTCAGAAATATGATTTTGAAGGATATAGTAGTAAAGATAAATTAACCCAGTTTACTGCAGCATTAGTTGTAGGATTACAATTAATGATTGCAGCCCAATGGTCATTGGCATTGCATACAAATATTTTTGCTTATCAAAGTCAGACATGGAAACCAGAAGGTGGTGGTGGCGAAAATAAGAACAATTCTACTTTTGGCTTAATTAATAGGAATAACATTTTTGCAATTTCATTATTTTTTTACTTAGGAGGCAGGTAGGATATAAAATTTAAAAATAAAATTATAGAAGTCTCTGTTGGTAAATGAATCAGCAGAGATTTTTTTAATATCTTTGAAACTTCAAAATAAACCATGAAAAAAACATTCTTTACCTTATTATATATACTGTCAATTGCAGCATTTTCACAAGACAATGTGAAAGTAGATTTAAGTAACCCAAATTCGACAATTTATACGCATATTTATTTCTTGATGCCAGATAGTTATGAACCAGTAAAAGCTGCAACTACAATTCATGGTACATCAAAAAAAGAAGCGATTAGCATTGCAATTAAAATTAAAGAAATCTTTGATGGTAAAGGGAAACTCATCAATTTTGATAAGATTCCGAAAGACCCAAATTATGTAGATACGGTTTTTACAATTCAAAATAATTTAAAGCAACATTTAAGCAGGTATATTCCTTTTCCAAGTGAATTGCCTCAAGTTTATGTAGAAAAAACAGGAAATAGATGGTATTATTCAAAGGAAACTTTAGCGAACTTAGATGAAATTTATGCAGCCACTTTTCCGTGGGAATTTACCTGGTTACAAAAACAGTTTCCGCACTTTTTTAAAAAAATAGTGTATGGTGTTTATATCTGGAAACCCGTTGGATTGGTAGTTTTAGTTTTGTTCTGTATTTTACTATTCTATTTATTAAATCCGATTGTTTATTTTATCATTAAAAAGACCCAACAATTAATTTTTAGAAACAAAAAAGCATTTGCAGAACTTGTTGATTTGATGCATCAATTGGCACGACCAATYGTGTTTATCCTAATTATACAAGTGATAGAAAAAGTGTTGCCATCTTTTCAATTATTGACGATAAATACCGTTCTGTTCTTAGGATTAAGAATTGCAGAAACAATTTTTTGGGTGTTTGTATTTTATAAATTGGCAAAATTGTTACTATCAATTTATAAAGATTACGCCTCAAAAACAGCTTCGAAATTAGACGATCAGTTAGCGCCAATTTTATCTAAAATCACAACAACATTAATTGTGTTAGTTGGATTTTTGCATATACTAACCTTGTTTGGAGTCAATCCGACAGCAGTGATTGCAGGGGCATCAATTGGTGGTATTGCCATCGCATTTGCAGCTCAAGATTCGGTAAAAAACTTGATAGGAACCGTAGTAATATTTTTAGACAAACCTTTTCATATTGGCGATTGGATTGAAATGGGATCGGTAGTCGGAACGGTAGAGTCAGTTGGATTAAGATCAACAAGAGTACGCGCTGCGGATACATCTATTTATCAAATCCCGAATGGGAAAATCACCGAGTTAGAGATTAATAATATGGGATTGCGTTTGTACAGAAGATATAGTACAACCTTGGGAATCCGTTATGATACACCGCCAGTTTTAATCGAAGCATTTGTAAAAGGAGTGAGGGAATTGATTAAAGAACATCCAGAAACGAGAGACGAAGCATACAATGTTGAGTTTACCGGATTTGGAGATTCATCCTTAAATATTTTGATGAATATGTATTTTAAAAAGTTAGATTGGGGCTCTGAGCAATCCTCAAAACATCGCTTGCATATTTCTATTGTGAAATTGGCTGCGGCGTTAAAAGTAGATTTTGCATTCCCATCATCCACTTTAATGATTGAGCAATTTCCTGATAAAAATAATATCAGTATTGCATATAATACGGATGAAGAACATATCAATTCTAGCATAAAATCAATTGTAGAAGATTTTAAAAAAGAGTAATTTTTAAAACACTTTTAAAGATAGATTCATACAGAATTCATGTATTTTTGCAACATTGATTTTTAAAACAACTTAGAATGTCAACAACAAAAGAATTACAAGATTTTACGCAACAAGTGAGACGTGATATCGTACGAATGGTACACAAAGTGCAATCTGGACACCCCGGAGGATCATTGGGATGCGCAGAATTTTTCACCGTTTTATATCAAGATGTGATGGACTATTCTACCGACTTTTCGATGGACGGTAAAAATGAAGATTTATTCTTTTTATCAAACGGACATATCTCTCCAGTATTTTATAGTGTATTGTCTCGTAGCGGATTTTTTCCGGTATCAGAATTGTCAACTTTTAGATTGTTAAATACACGTTTGCAAGGACATCCAACAACCCACGAAGGTTTACCAGGAATCAGAATTGCATCAGGATCTTTGGGTCAGGGAATGAGTGTTGCGATCGGCGCAGCTCAAACCAAAAGATTGAATGGTGATGATAAATTAGTGTACACATTACATGGTGATGGCGAGTTGCAAGAAGGTCAACTTTGGGAATCTATTATGTATGCTGCAGGAAGAAATATTGATAATTTAATTTCTACGGTTGATTATAACGGTCAACAAATTGACGGGTCTACAGATACTGTTTTGCCACTTGGAGATTTAAAAGCAAAGTTTGTAGCTTTTGGTTGGGATGTACTAGAGGTAAAAAAAGGAAACGATATTGAGAGTATTGTTGCAGGTTTAAAAGAAGCGAAATTTAGAACAGGAAAAGGAAAACCAGTTTGTATTTTATTATATACTGATATGGGTAACGGAGTAGATTTTATGGCAGGCACTCACGCGTGGCACGGAAAACCACCAAACGACGAACAGTTAGAAAGTGCTTTGGCACAGAATCCTGAGACATTAGGAGATTACTAAAATAGTTAGCTCGCCAATTTGGCGAGCTTTTTTTATGATTTTTTTATACTTTTAACAAGAGTTGCATGTAAGTAAAGTTTTACATTTACGTCAACCAACTAAATTAAACTTCAATTTATGAAAATAGGAATTGTTTGCTATCCAACGTTTGGCGGAAGCGGAGTGGTGGCAACTGAATTAGGAATGGCATTGGCAAATAAAGGACACGAAGTTCATTTTATAACAAGTAAACAACCTGTTAGATTAGACTTGATTTCTAAGAATATTCATTTTCATGAAGTCTTTGTAGAAGAGTATCCGCTGTTTCAATACCAACCTTATGAGTTGGCATTGTCAACAAAATTAGTTGAAGTTGTCACTACTTATGAGCTTGAAATTTTACATGTACATTATGCTATTCCACATGCCTATGCAGCATATATGGCAAAGAAAATGCTGATGTGTAAAGGGATTGACGTAAAAGTTGTAACCACGTTACATGGTACAGATATTACTTTGGTTGGTAGTCATCCAACGTATAAAGCGGCGGTGGAATTTAGTATCAATAACTCTGATGCAGTGACCGTAGTTTCTAATAATTTAAAACAGGATACACTTCGTTTATTTAATATCAATATTCCAATAGAGGTGATTTATAATTTCATCGATTTTAAACATTACCCAAGAATTAAAGAGGGTGATTGCACAAGAAGTGCGTTGGCAAGTGATGATGAATTTATTATTACACATGTTAGTAATATGCGTCCTGTAAAAAGGCCGATGGATGTTATTGATATTTTTTATAAGATTCAGAAAGAGGTTCCATCAAAATTATTATTGGTTGGCGAGGGGCCAGAAATAGAGAAATTAGAGTATCGTGTAAAGGAATTAGGAATCTATGATAAAGTTATTTTCTTAGGAAATAGTAACGATGTTCATAAGGTATTATGTTATTCTGATTTATTTGTTTTACCATCAAGAACCGAAAGTTTTGGATTGGCCGCTTTAGAGGCAATGGCAGCAAAAACTCCAGTAATATCAACTAATACAGGAGGTTTGCCAGAAGTAAACATTCAAGGTAAAACAGGCTTTTTAAGTGACTTAGGAAATGTTGATGAGATGGCGGAAAACGCGATCAGCTTGTTGAAAAACAAAGAATTACTTAATGAATTTAAGGAGAATGCTCAGCAACAAGCTAAAGAATTTTCTATAGATAAAATTCTACCTTTGTATGAAGCAGTGTATAAAAGTGTTGCCGTAGGATGTTGTTAGGTTGATGTTATGCCAAGTAATAATCTAAACTTTCAATAATCAATTCTTCTGAAACTTTACAGTTGAACTTGTAGTTTTCTAAATCCGTCAATAAAACGAAATTTACATTTCCATTGGTATTCTTTTTATCGTGGATTAATAATTCCATAATAGGCGAGTAGTCCTCTTTTTTGATTGCTACTTTACTATAAATTCTGATGATGTTTGTTTTAATATCTTCTAAAATTGATGAAGGGAAATCAAATAATTTATTAGAGATATACGCTTCGGTAATCATTCCAATCGCAATGGCTTCACCGTGTGTTAAATTTTCTTTATCTTCAGATTCTAAAAAATAAGATTCAATTGCATGCCCTAGCGTATGGCCGTAATTCAATACTTTTCTGATTCCGTGTTCTTTAGGGTCTTCTAAAACAACTTCGTTTTTTATTTCAATTGATCTGTAAATTAATGCATCCATTTTACCAGATACAAATCCATTAAAGTTTTTGCTTTCATTCCATATTTTAGAATCGTAAGTCAATCCGTATTTAATAACTTCTGCCATACCAGATCTGATTTCTCTTTCTGATACGGTTGTTAAATATTGCGAATCAATCAAAACCATTTCTGGATTCGAAAACATCCCAACTTGATTTTTCAAGACTCCCAAATCTACTCCAGTTTTACCACCAGCAGAAGCATCAACCATACTCAATAAAGTTGTTGGAATGTTGATAAAGTTGATTCCTCTTTTAAATGTTGAAGCTACAAATCCACCCATATCTGTAATCACTCCACCACCAAGGTTTATCATCAAACTTTTACGGTCAGCACCTAGTTCTGTTAAAATATTCCACAGACTTATGCAGGTTTCTATATTTTTATTTTCTTCTCCAGATTCAATTTCAATAATTTCTATTTCAGCAGTAGTTTCTACCTGCTGAATAAAGATAGGATAGCAATGTTCATGCGAGTTCTCATCAACCAAAACAACTATTTTTGTAGGAACATTATTTGCTAAATAGCTATTTAATTCAGTATAAGAATTATTGTTAAAATGAATTAAATAGTTGTCGGATTGTATGGATTTCATAGGTGAAAATTAGGCTGCAAAATAAGTCTAAAAATCCAAAAGAGTAACTATATTTGTTAAAACATTTTGTATGAATAAATTATTTGACAACACTGAAATCGCCTTTCAAATTAAGACAGACACTGAATTAGAAAGAGCTTATTTTTTATTTAAAATGATACAAAATGAACCTTTGGTTCGCATTGGAACAGCAGTTACAAACTTTGCATTGAAAACAAAAATGCCTGTAGAAAAATTGATTCGAATGACAGTATTCGATCATTTTTGTGGAGGCGTTACTGAGGATGATTGTTTGCCAACCATCGAAAAAATGTATGCTAAAAATGTGCATGCTATTTTAGATTATTCGGTTGAAGGAAAAGAGAGCGAAGAACAGTTTGATCATTCATTAGAAAAAACGATGAATACAATTGAATTTGCAAAGGCAAAGAAGAGTATTCCGTTTGCAGTCTTCAAACCAACTGGTTTTGGGCGAATTGGATTGTATCAAAAGGTTACTGAGAATGCGACTCTCACAGATGATGAGCAAAAAGAATGGAATAGGGTTGTGGCACGTTATCAAAAAGTAGGGCAAATGGCTTTTGATTTGGATGTTCCTTTGTTGATAGACGCTGAAGAAAGTTGGATGCAAGATGCTGCTGATGATTTGATTGAAAGTTTAATGGTGCAATTCAATAAAGAAAAAGCAATAATCTTCGGGACTTTACAAATGTATCGTTGGGATCGATTGGATTATCTATCAGGTTTAAACGAAAGAGCAAAAACTCAAGGGTTTTATATCGGGATGAAATTAGTGCGAGGTGCGTATCTCGAAAAAGAAAATGAACGTGCAGAAAAACTTGGCTATCCAACTCCTATTTGTAAATCAAAAGCAGTAACTGACAAAAATTACAACGATGCTTTGCGTTACATGGCTGAGCATAAAAAAATGGCAGTTTATGTTGGAACTCACAATGAGGAGAGTTCTTATTTAATGATGCAATTGGCTGAAGAAGCCAATTTAGAAAAGAATGATTCGAGATTATGGTTTGGGCAATTGTACGGTATGAGTGATCATATCAGCTATAATTTGGCAGCGGAGGGTTACAATGTTTCAAAATATTTACCCTTCSGACCTGTGCGAKATGTGATGCCTTACTTGATTAGAAGAGCAGAAGAAAATACTTCTGTTGCAGGACAAACAAGTAGAGAATTGAATCTTTTGAAAACAGAACGCAAACGAAGAAAAATTTAAAATTTGATTTATATCGCGCTTTTAAGGGGAATTAACGTAGGTGGTCATAAGAAAATTTTGATGAAAGACTTGCGAGAAATCCTCCTTAAAAATGGGATGACAAATGTGAGAACTTATATTCAAAGCGGTAATACTGTGTTTGAATCTGATGAAAAATCRGAGGAATTATCAAAAAAAATTGCTACCTATATATATAAAGAGTATCAGTTTGATGTTTTTGTTTTCGTAAAAAAAACATTGATACGTGGGAAAAACTGATGAAAAACAATCCTCATTCTAAAGAAATAAAAGTTGGAGTGAAAAAGAAATATGTCACTTTTTTATCTCATCAACCTTTAAAAGCAGATGTTCTAGAATTATTCAAATTAAATTTTACTCCAGATACTTTTCAAATTATTGATGATGTTATTTATTTATATTATGAACATGGTGCTGGAAGATCGAAGATGTCGAGTATCGTATTTGATAAAAAACTAAAAGTTACATCAACCAGTAGAAATTGGAATACTGTATCTAAGTTGTTTGACTTGGCTTTGACGCTGAAAACATAATTAAAATCTACCTGCTTTATTCTAAATAAAACAACTACTTTTGCACTTTCAAAAAAAGAAGTATGCAACCTATTAGAAACATCGCTATTATAGCCCACGTCGATCACGGAAAAACAACCTTGGTAGATAAAATTATTGATCAAGCTAAGATTCTTGACGACCGTAAAGAACGTAAAGAATTGTTGTTAGACAACAATGATTTGGAGCGTGAACGTGGAATTACAATTTTATCTAAAAATGTTTCTGTAAACTATAAAGGAGTCAAAATTAATGTAATTGACACTCCTGGTCACGCGGATTTTGGTGGTGAAGTTGAACGTGTTCTTAAAATGGCTGATGGTGTTTTACTATTGGTTGATGCTTTTGAAGGTCCGATGCCTCAAACTCGTTTTGTTTTAGGAAAAGCACTAGAACTTGGATTAACTCCGATTGTTGTTGTTAATAAAGTTGATAAAGAAAACTGTACTCCTGATTTAGTTCACGAAAAAGTTTTTGATTTAATGTTTGCCCTGGATGCAACTGAAGATCAATTAGATTTTACAACTATTTATGGTTCTGCTAAAAATGGTTGGATGAGTACTGATTGGAGAGATGAAAAAGACAATATTCTTGATTTATTAGATGCAGTTGTTGAATCAATTCCAGAAGCACCTTATAGAGAAGGTACTCCTCAAATGCAAATTACTTCGTTAGATTTTTCTTCATTTACGGGTCGTATTGCGATTGGTAGAGTTTTTAGAGGAGATTTAGAAGAAGCTAAAGATTATATGTTGTGTAAAGCTGATGGTTCTATTAAAAAAGTTAGAATTAAAGAATTGCATGTTTTTGAAGGAATGGGTAAGGTAAAAGTTTCTAAAGTAAGATCTGGAGATATCTGTGCAATTACAGGAATTGATGGTTTTGAAATTGGAGATACGATTGCTGATATAGAAAATCCTGAAGCATTGCCAAGAATTGAAGTAGATCAACCTACGATGAGTATGTTGTTTACGATTAACAATTCGCCTTTCTTCGGAAAAGAAGGAAAGTTTGTAACATCACGTCATTTACGTGATCGTTTGTTTAAAGAGTTAGAAAAAAACTTAGCATTAAAAGTTGAAACAACTGATAGTGAAGATAAATTTATCGTTTTTGGACGTGGAGTTTTACACTTATCAGTATTGATTGAGACAATGCGTAGAGAAGGATATGAATTACAGGTGGGAAGACCACAAGTAATTATTAAAATGATAGATGGTAAAAAACATGAGCCAATGGAAACATTGTCTATCGATGTGCCAGAAGAAGCTGCTTCAAAAGCTGTAAATTTAGTTTCTATTAGAAAAGGAGATTTACTAATTATGGAGCCTAAAGGAGATTTGCAACATTTAGAATTTTCAATTCCTTCAAGAGGATTGATAGGATTGCGTAACAAAATTTTAACTGCAACAGCARKYWYYGCAAKMRYYWMMCRYWKMWTWMGYRRRTRSGSACMWWRMWWRRGRKRTTTWGMKRMMKMMATMWRRRRMKSRAKCSTKKMKWNTGCARYYGSYAAAGCTACGGCTTATGCATTGAACCGTTTACAAGATAGAGGCCGTTTCTTTATTGATATCAATCAAGAGATTTATATTGGTCAAGTGATTGGAGAAAATAGTAAGTCTGAAGATATGTCAGTAAACTTAATTAAAGGAAAGCAATTGACAAACATGCGTAAATCTGGTACAGATGAAGCTATGAAAATTGCACCGAAAGTAGATTTTTCTTTAGAAGAAAATATGGAATATATTAAAGGAGATGAGTATTTAGAGGTAACTCCATTGAGTTTGAGAATGCGTAAAATCAAGTTTAAGTAAAAATTCACTCACATATTAAATTAAAAAAACACCCTTCTGGGTGTTTTTTTATGTCCAATAATTTAGGTTTCTTACTCGATAGAGTCAATATATTCTTTATATGGAACCTTAAATTGTCTCAATAATCTACTTCAAAAATAGATTTCATGCACCATTTATATCAAATATGAATCAAAATGGTGCACCAAATAGTGCATATTTCACCTAAATAAGATAGAAATGGGGGACTCAATTTATCAAAAAGTAGGTGTATAACACTCCTTTTCGTGTTAGAGTTACACTATAACTAAAATTATTTTTATGCAAAATAGCATCAAACTTTCGCAGTTATATTTTTAATTAAAACACACCTGTGTATCTAACAGCTATAACCACGAACTCCCTTATGAATTATAAGGTTTAGACAATATATGGCACAAGTACAAAGCAGAGAATAAGTATAATAAACAGCGTAATTAATATAACCTTTCCATTAGGGTTGGAAATAATAAAATTAAAAAAGTTCAAAAATAGTTTGGTGGAACAATAAATACTTCTACATTTGTAACCACAATAGTTGTATATACAATTATTGACCCCACAACAATGAGTAGTAATAATGAAAAAGAAAAAAGTGTAGAACACAATTTACCATTAACGACAATAAATAATTTACTGTCAACTGGAAATTGGGTTTATGAAAAATCTGCAGAGCAATTAAAGCAATATGCTTTATCGGTTGAGCAGTATAACGTTCTTTTATTATTGAAAAAATTAAATGGGGAGCCAGCAAATCTCAATACCATTCAGAATAGTATGACCAGTAAAATGAGTAATACTACAAGGTTGGTTGAGAAATTAAGACTTAAAGGTCTATTAACTAGAGAGCAATCAATAGAGAATAGGAGGAAGGTCGAAATTAAAATCACTGATAAGGGATTATTGCTATTTGCACAAATGGAAAGTGCACAAATGAAAACAGAAAAAGAAATCGTTTCAAAATTAACTAAACGTGATCTGGTGACCCTTAACAAACTATTAAACAAGCTCAGGTCATAATCGCTATGAAAGAGGAAAATCTAAGTAAGGAAGCTGGTAACCAAGTGATAATTAAAAAGATAGATTTAAAATTCTATGAAATGGGTTATATAGGAACATTTAGTTTCAGCTTCCTTTTAAAATATTTAATAGTAATAATATCCCCACAGGTAATGAGGTGTGTCAATAAAAAGTTAACAATCCGAAAACTGTATAACTTTTGTCATTTTAGTAAGATTTATAAGGCAAATTGGCACACTCTCAGAACCATAAAAAGTAGAATTAAATCAAGTAAAATAAAAATGATGAGCATATTTTCAAAACAAAACAAAAAACAAGATTCCGGAATTGATTTTGATTTATTATTATCAATTCTAATAAATAATACGACATCACAACCATTAAGTACTAGGATATTTGAAAGTGATTTTAATAAATATAGTTAGTACAAAGATAAAATAGTAAGTAAGTAAGTAAGTAAGTAAGTAAGTAAGATTTGGTAAGTGCTAGGAGTGTTCTTCGATTAAAAGTAAACGATAAGCAATCCGAAAATTAATTYGAATTTCCTTTTTAAGGTTTGATTTAAATCTTCTAGCACTTCCATTTTAAACCAAAAAATTAAACAGATTTAACCCCAAATATGACTAACCCCAATAAATAAATTCGGCTGAAATTAATAATAACATTAACCCCACAACAACCCCAATTAATTATTAAATTCAGCTGTTTTTGTTTTTTTAACCTACTAATTATGAAAGCAAAATTTAGAATACCATCGTTACTCATTATTTTAATCATACTTGTAACGTCTTGTAGTCAGGAAGATGACGGGATTTACTTAAATGAAAGTGTTGAAGCGCCCATTTCTTATACTGAAATTGAGTTTGAAATATTTGATTTAGTAAATGATTATAGAGAGAGTATTGGTGTAGCAAGGTTAAATATTTTAAACACAATTTCTTTAGAAGCAATTCCTCACACTGATTATATGCTTACGAAAGGAGAAGCAAGTCATGATAATTTTGAATTGAGATATTTAAACTTAAGAAGAAAAGCAAATGCCATAAAAGTATCAGAAAATGTAGCTTACGGTTACTCAACTGCACAATCTGTTGTTGATGCATGGTTGCGAAGTCCAAGTCATAAAGAGATCATTGAGAGCGCAGAATTTACAGATTTTGGTATATCAACAAAAGCAAATACTGATGGCAAAAATTATTTTACACATATTTTTATAAAGCGTTAAACAAAATTGAATCGTGTCCCCGCATGGTAGTTATGTAATCTGAGAATTGCATATGAAATTAGCAGTCGGAAATCTAAGTTAAAGAATAAACGTCGTCCCAATATGGTAGTTTTATTCAAAGGATTTAACGGCTGCTTTTTAAA
>NVSL01000056.1 GCA_002401215.1 Flavobacteriaceae bacterium
AGGTCTTCTCTAATTTCTTCTGGAAAAATCTGCAAACTAGAATTGTAAGCTAAATGAGAAGGGATTATAAAAGTAGCTTTTTCTCCTTTTTGCATTAGTTTAATACTTTCTCGCACTCCTTTAATTATAGTTTCTGAGCCCACAATAAAATCAAAGGTAGCATCAGTTTCTGTTTTACTAAATTCAGTCCCGTCAAAATATTTAGCTACATACTTGATTTTTACAACATCTCCATTTATTGGAGTCGTTTCACCAGTACCATTTTCAGTTTTTTTGTAAAAAACTCCTGAATCTGTTTCGAAAATATCTGCAATGTTGTTATCTGTGATGTAGGTTTCAATTGCTGTTTTTTCAAATTGTTTTTGATCATCTTCATTTTCAATTTTTACAATTTTACTTTCTACTATAAGAATTGCATTACTCGGAATTAAACTTTCATAAGTATAAGAACCATAAGCCAAACTAGAAGGTAAGTAAAATCTGAATTTTTCTCCCTCTTTCATTAAAGCAGAACCAAGTAAAACTCCCTGTGGAAGGATAGAATTATTAATGATTTTAATTTTTTTAGGAATCCCTGAGCTCTCTATAACTTCATCAATTTTATCACCATTTAAAATATTTATTTCATAATAAAGAGATAGAATGTCATTTTCTTTAACCTGCTCTCCTGATTCATTCGATTCAATCTCGCTGTAATAAAATCCATAAGCACTTTTTGTAGCCTCTATACTATTCTCCTCTAAATATTTTTGAATTAAGCTGTCATCTATACTGTTTTGTTCATCATAATTGTCGTCATCTAAACAACTATTCAATGTGGCTAATGAAACTATTCCAAACAATAGCATTAGTCTCTTAAAATTAATAATTCTCATCATAAAAAATGTTTTTAAACTTGTTACATATCCTAATACGCGTATTGAAGATATAACGCTACATTATCATTGTTTTTTTAAAGTATAAACAACTTTTTCTGTTGACTCCTTTGATAAATAATTATAAAATTTCAATTTTACAACGCTCATTTCCAAAGTATTTGTACCTTTGTTTAAAATCATTCTAAATAACAGAAATGACAGAATTAAAATCTGAAAGTATTTTTAACTACGAATTTGATTGCTATGCCGATGGTGGGTGCGATTCAGGCTGCAGAACAAAAGATAAATGTTGTAAAAAATACATGAAAAAAGGAAAAAATTACTGTAAAAAATGCCCAAAACAAGCTGCTTAACAACTATAATTTGATACTTTTGCAATTCCTTTTTTTAAAGTACAAATGTCGACAAGTTCAAAAAACCTATTTCTAAAATTCCTTAAATGGAGATACCAACATATCTCTAACAAACAATTTACAAATATTGCAAGTGCCGTTATTGGTTTACTAGCTGGTCTTGGGGCAGTTATCTTAAAAAATCTAACTCACTTTATACAAGAACTTCTTGAGACTGAATTTATTAAAGATATTCATCACGCATTCTATTTTATTTTCCCAATAATTGGATTATTAATAGTTCTACTGGTTATAAATCATGTAATAAAGAAAAAAGTAGGGCACGGAATTCCGTCTACGCTATATGCTATTTCAAAACAAAAAGGGATAATGTCGCGCCATCAAATGTGGTCGTCTATATTAACTGCGCCTTTAACCGTTGGTTTTGGTGGTTCTGTAGGGCTTGAGGGTCCAACTGTTGCTACAGGTGCAGCATTAGGATCAAATTTTGCACGTGTTTTTCACTTAAATCAAACAACGCGTACTTTACTAATTGGAGCAGCAGCAGCAGGTGCTATGTCGTCAATTTTTAAGGCTCCAATTGCAGCCATTGTTTTTGCAGTTGAGATATTTAGCCTAGAACTAACATTGGCTTCAATGATTCCTTTATTATTAGCATCAATAACAGCTGTATTAACTTCATATTTCTTTTTTGGAGATGATGTATTATTACACTTTGATATTCAGGAAAAGTTCGAACTTTATGATGTTATGTTTTACGTATTGCTAGGTGTAGTATCTGCTTCCGTTTCAATATATTTTAGTAAAGTATATTTTAGTATCGGTAATTTTTTCAAAAAATTTGCGAGTCCCTATAAACGTTTATTAATTGGAGGAATTTTATTAGGTATAATTGTATATTTTGTTCCCCCTCTATTTGGTGAAGGTTTTAAAACCATTAATAATATTTTAAAAGGAAATATAAACGAAATTGTTTCCAACAATATTTTTAATTTTGTAGCAGAAGACATTTGGGTAGTAATTGGACTTTTAGTAGGCCTAATATTATTTAAAATTGTGGCAACCTCATTTACTTTTGGAGCTGGAGGAATTGGAGGTGTATTTGCACCAACCTTATTTACAGGAAGTATTACAGGATATGTATTTGCTATGATTATAAATTACAGCAACGTATTTAATCATCAGCTATCTTCAACCAATTTTGCAATGGTTGGTATGGCAGGTTTAATGGCTGGAATATTGCAAGCTCCTTTAACAGCTATATTTTTAATTGCTGAAATTACTGGTGGATATGAATTATTTATCCCTCTAATGATTGTTTCTTCCATTTCCTTTTTGATTACAAGACATTATATTCCGCATAATATTTATGCAGCAGAATTAGCGAAAAAAGGACAATTGATTACACATGATAAAGACAAGAATGTGTTGATGATGTTAGATATTGACAAAGTGATAGAAACTAATTTTGTAATTTTAACTCCCGAGATGCTTTTGGGTGAAATCGTAAATACTGCTGTGGCAAAATCATCTAGAAATCATTTTCCGGTAGTCAATGAAGAACATGAGTTTTTAGGAATTTTAACTGTGAATGATATCCGCGGAATCATGTTTGATAAATCACTTTACGATACCGTAAAAGTGAGAAGTTTGATGCAATCTGCTTCGGATATAATCTATTATGAAAAGGATTCTGCTGAGGTTATTTTAAATAAATTTAAAAGTTCAGGCGCTTGGAATTTAGTAGTGATAAAGGACGGAAAATACTTTGGATTTATTTCTAAATCGAGATTATTAACAGCTTATCGTCGTAAATTAATTCAGGTTACCAATTAGAATTCAACAATGAAATACATTATATCAATTTTAGCAATTCTATCCTTTACAAGTATCTTCACAGGATTTTTAATTGAGAGTGAATTTTCAGAAAAGTTTATTGGCTTTGGAGTTGTAGGCCTTTTTTTTATTGTGATTCCCTTATTTATTTATCGACATTGGAAAGGGAAAGATGTAAAGGATTATATGATTACCAAAGAAAGTTTGGATAGGATGCGAGATCGAGAAAATCAGAAGTGAAATTTTATTTGTCTTTGCAAAAAAGAAATAACTGAGCGGAGTCAAAGTTTATGACCGAAGCATTCTGTTTAAATATAAGGAAGAGACTGCTTCACTAAGGTTCGCAATGACGCATTATAAAACAATCAATTCAAATTGCGTTTCTCAACAAAAAAGCGAGATAATAATTTTCCGCATTCTTCTTCTAGAACCCCACCCATCATTTTTGTTTTTGGATGTAAGGTAGTTTTCATAGAAATACATCCACGTTGCACATCTCTAGCTCCATAAATAATTTTACTAATTTGTGACCAATAGCTTGCCCCTGCACACATTTGACAAGGTTCAATAGTAACATATAAGGTGCATTCCTTTAAATATTTTCCGCCTAAAAAATCAGAAGCRGAAGTAAACGCTTGCATTTCGGCATGCGCAGTAACATCATTTAAGGTCTCCGTTAAATTGTGAGCTCGTGCAATAATTTGATCTTTACAAACAATCACCGCCCCAATCGGAACCTCGCCCAAATCATAGGCATGTTGTGCCTCTTGTAAAGCACGTTTCATAAAATAAGTATCGTCAAATGGATTTTGCATCTGGCAAAGATAGTCGTAGTTTTGTTTTGTGAAAAGTAATTTGCTGCAACATATCAACAATCCTAAAGATTTACGTAAACTTTCAAAAGAAGATTTGCACCATGTCGCTAAAGAATTAAGACAATTTATAATTGAAATTGTCGCTACCAAAGAAGGGCATTTAGGTGCTAGTTTAGGCGTGGTAGAATTAACAGTTGCGCTCCATTTTGTTTTTGACACACCCAATGATTTGTTAGTTTGGGATGTTGGACATCAARCCTACGGACATAAAATATTGACGGGTAGAAAAAAGATTTTTCATACCAACAGACAGTTCAAAGGAATCTCAGGATTCCCGAAAAGAAGTGAAAGTGAATACGATGCTTTTGGGGTAGGACATAGCTCAACTTCAATTTCTGCGGCACTTGGAATGGCGATTGCATCGAACTTAAAAGGAGAGTTTGACAAACAACATATCGCTGTTATTGGTGATGCTTCTATTGCCTCAGGAATGGCATTTGAAGGATTGAATCATGCCGGAGTTACCGATGCAAATTTGTTAATTATTTTAAATGACAACACCATGGGAATCGACCCAAGTGTAGGTGCACTAAAAGAATATTTTGCAAATGTAAAAGCAGGAAAATCCGTTAGAAAAAATAATATTATCGAAGCCTTGAATTTTAATTATTCAGGCCCAATAGATGGAAATAATTTGGAGGCTGTTTTATCAGAATTGCAACGATTAAAATCTGTAAAAGGACCAAAATTTTTACATATTATTACCACCAAAGGAAWGGGTTTAAAACAAGCTGAAAAAGATCAAGTGACCTATCATGCTCCTGGAAAATTTAATGCAATTACTGGGGATATTATTTCAAAATCAACTGAGAAATTTCCACCAAAATACCAAGATGTTTTTGGATTGACTTTGGTAGCGTTGGCAGAAAAAAATAAAAAAATTGTGGGGATTACTCCAGCAATGCCAACTGGCAGCTCGTTGAAATATATGTTGGATAAATTCCCAGAAAGAGCATTTGATGTGGGTATTGCAGAACAACATGCGGTGACTTTATCCGCAGGATTGGCAACCCAAGGAATGATTCCTTTTTGTAATATTTACTCTACTTTTTTACAACGTGCTTATGACCAAATTATTCATGATGTTGCATTACAGAATTTACCTGTAGTTTTTTGTTTGGATAGAGCTGGATTGGTTGGTGAAGATGGGGCAACACACCATGGAGTTTTTGATATTTCCTATTTAAGACTGATTCCGAACCTCATCATTTTTGCTCCGATGAATGAGCAGGAATTGCGCGATATTATGTACACTGCTCAATTGGGATTAGAGCATCCAATTGCGATTCGGTATCCACGAGGGAGAGGAACACGATTGGATTGGAAAACTCCTTTTAACAAGATTGAAATTGGAAAATCAGAACAACTATCATCAGGAAAAAAAGTAGCAGTTTTAACTATAGGGACAATCGGAAATACAATTATTGAAATTGAAAAAGAACTCCTAAAAAATACGATTGCGCATTTCAATATGCGTTTTGTAAAACCGTTGGATGAAAAGTTATTGCATCAAATTTTTAAACAGTTTGATAAAATTATCACCATTGAAGATGGAACTATTGTTGGTGGATTTGGAGCAGCAATTTTAGAGTTTTTAAATGAACACAACTATCAAAATAAAACAATAAAACGATTGGGAATTCCTGATAATTTTATAGAACACGGAAAAATTTCTGAGTTACAAGAAATTGTTGGGTTGGATAAGGCATCAATTTTGAAAGAAATTGAAAAGTTGATATAATTCTAAAACTCTTGTGTCTTTCCTGCAAAGGCAGGAATCCAAAATTAACGAAGTATAGATTCCTGCCTTCGCAGGAATGACAATAATATTTTAAAACTTACAATTATAGGTAACAAAAAAGGGAAGCATTTATTTGCTTCCCTTTTTTGTTTGGGTCAAAACCCAATATATTTAATTACTCAATAATAATTTTTTGAGTTGACTGAACCTCATTCGAAGAGAATTTTACAATATAAACTCCGCTTGCTAAATTCAACGATAATTGTTGATTTGCTCCTGTAGTAAAATCTAACTTAGAAGCATGCACTTCTCTACCATTGATATCAAAAATAGTTAAAGCACCTTCTAAAACATCAGAAGTTGGTGCGATTGTAATTTGACCGTTAGAAACTGTTGGGTAAATTTTAATCAAATTATTTTGAGTAAAATCATCAACAGATAAACCTAAATTCGAAGCATCTGCAGTAAATTTACCAGTAAACATTCCTCTACCATACGTAGTTGCTAAAACAGTATTATNNGCAGTTCTTAAATCAAAACTTGTAACTACTACATCTTTCATACCATCTTGTGATTGATACCAAGTAGGATTAGTACTAGAAAAATCTATGGTTGCCCAAACACCTAAATCTGTACCAATAATAACCTCTTCAGCATTAAGTGGGTTYTGTAGGATTGCTCTTACAGGAATATCGGGTAAGTTCCCTTCTTTACTACCCCAAGTAAAACCTCCATCAGCAGAGTAAAAAATACTTGTGACACCATAATTATAAAAAGTAACAAAAATATCACTTTCTGTTTCTCCTAATTCAATACAAGAAATACTTCCAACAAAATTGTTTCCTGAAATATTTGACCAAGTTGGAGTTGCATCTGCATTTAATAATTTTAATAATTCGCCACTCGAAGTTCCTACAAACAAAGTTGTTGTTGTTGTTGTAAATGTTGATGCTTTAAATGCTGTTGGAGAACTTAGCAGTAAGCCATTTGATAATGTTGTTTTAGTGGTTGTAATAGAGTTAGACCCCAAAGCATACCTATTAAATATTGCACCTGCTGTACTACTATATAAAATATTATTATCACTATCTAATGCAGCAGGGTTTATAAATTGCCCTGGGCTTGTACCATCAATAGTAAAACCGGAGGTTACACCAGTAGCATAATCTCTATAATAAAAATTTCCGTTTTGAGATGAAGTGATTATATACTCTCTATCTCTATCAATAAAGCAATAAGCACCATCACCCCCAGTAACTACAATTGAACTATTAATACCAAAAGTGGCATTGTTTAGCAACAATGAGTTATTGTCTTGGGCACCTGCTAAGAGCTTTTCATTATTAACTTCTGGCCCAATAGATCCTTTGTAAAATTGTAAGGTATTGTAATTGTTATTTCGTGCAGAAATACTAAAGGCATTTAATGATAAGTTGCTAGCATAATAAATACCACCATCATTTCCAAACACTCCTTTATTTGAATCATTTGGATTAAATGCAAGAGCATGTTGGTCTGGATGTACATCATTTAAGCCAGTATTTGTATAAGCTTCTGAAATTCGACTCCAATTTGTCCCTCCATCGGTTGATCTGAAAAGATCAATTCCCCCAACAAATAATGTGTTATCGTTATCAGGGTTTATGGCTAATAATAAATCATAATAAGCTTGGCCATTTGTAAAGTCATTAGGTGTAATATTCCCATCTGGTGGAGTTATAGCTGTAGTTGTATTAAACCCATCAGTTGTTTTAAGCATTTCAAGAGGGTTTCCTGTTGATAACTCTGCTAAAACATATATGAGGTTTGGGTCTGAATCTGACACTTCTATTTGAGTACGTAAACCATTAAGGATTCTATGCTTAATTTGAAATCTATTACCATCAGAAGAAGAAAGTATCGTTCCGCTTCCGCTAGTGCTAGTACCTGTAATATTTGTTGTGCTTAACCATACTTTATTATCAGCACCTATTTCAATATCATTTGGTACAAATTCAGTACCACCAGGAGCGTTTGGTAAATCAATTTTATCAAAATTATTTCCATTGTCTGTTGATCGATATAATCCAAAAGCATCTAAACCTAAATATACTGTTGGTGCAACACCACTATAAAAGGCAGCAGAAGCAGCAACATAGATAGCGCTATTTCCAGCACCTAAGTCTCTAATTTTAATATCATTTACATATTGTACTCCAGGTACTTGTGTAATTATTGATGGGGTAACAGTGACATTCACCGCGTTGTTGTTTCCTAATTCAGTTAGTATTGCCGCTCCATCTTCTTGTGATATCATTAGCGATGGGATATTTACAGAACCGCCTTCAGCCCCAGGCCCCATAGAAATAGAACTTCCAGGAACGTTATTTATTATAATAACAGCAACAGCACCTGCATTTTGTGCATTTAATACTTTAGTTCCAAATTCACAATTACCTCTTTCTATTACAGCAATATTTCCGTTAATTGCACCTGCATTTGTTAAGGCACTACAAGCTTCAGTTGGAAGAACATCATTATTATCAGCTAATACCAGATTGCCACTAAAAGCAGTAATTGCAGCTCCAAAGGCAGCAGGAATATAAATATTATCTCCAGCAATATTACCAGGAGAATTAACAGTGACTAAATTATCAGTGCCCTGTATAGTTTCTGAAGTTGCGCCACCAAAAATATGATTCCATGTGCTACCTCCATCAGTAGATTTCCACACACCGTTTCCGTTTACATCACCTTGAACATAAGATTCTCCAGTACCTATATAAAAAGTATTGGTGTTATTTGGGTCATATGTTATACATGTAATTGCTAAATTTTGAGGGATTCCTACTTCTGTCCAAGCCGATGCTGCACTTGTAATGTCATTATTTACCCACAAACCGCCACTAACACCACCTGCAAAAACACGCTTATTGGTTACGTCATTAGGGTCGTACATAATTGCTCTCGTTCTTCCACCAACATTGTCTGGACCTCTTTCTTCCCAAGCATTAGAATTTTCACCAGGAACACGACTAAATTGATTTTTCAAAGATTCTTGCAAATCAAACAATCGTTGTTTTTCAGGTTTTCCTGTTGCAGGATCCATCGTTAACTCCCACATTCTTTCATTGTAACTATTAGGAGGCAATCCTTTAGCCTTTCTTTCAGTCTTAGAAAGTTGCTGCGTTTCTTTAAAAGGGCTATTTTCTAAAAATGTTGCGTGTTGTTTACGCAAAGCATCCATTTCTGATATAGATTTAAAATTGGAATTTATCACCAATCCTAAAATTATCAATGTTGCAATGCTACTTGCAATTAGTAGTTTTTTCTTCATTTTTTGTTTGTTTAATAGTTTGTTTTTTCGGTATTCGCAAATATACTAATAATGTGTACTTTACCTAATGCTCTTTGTTAAATTTAAAAGACTTCTCCTTTAATTTTTTTGTGGAGTAAAATTGCATAGCTATCAGACAYGATTGAAATAAAACTGCATGCAATAAAAATTCTGTCATACAAGTTGTCTTTTATAATTTGATAGTTTTCTGGTAACAGTCTTAAAACCAATTTATCATAGTTTGAGGCGCTGCCATTATAAGAGTTGTTAATTGCCGAAATAAATACGTCTAACAAATCAGACAAGACTCTATATCCTGCAACTTCTTTTTCTACAACGTCCTTACTTCTATAAATTCGCTCTACACTTATTTTAATAATGTCGTTGATTTGTGCCTCATACTTACACTTATCTAGCAAAGAATTATTGTAATCGCCTTTTAAAATAGTAGTTTCATTTTCTAAAAAGATGTTGGCAGCTTCGTTAATTAAATTCCCTATTGCCAAAGCACGGAGGTAACTGATCCTGTCTTTTTTAGATTTTAATTGATAGTATTTTTCTGTGTTGATGTTATCTCTAACCAAATTGATAAGATACTCCAAAGCAAATTCTTCGTCAATCAAACCGAGGTTGATACCGTCTTCAAAATCGATAATAGTATAACAAATATCATCTGCAGCTTCTACCAAAAAAGCCAGCGGATGTCTGTTAAATGCTAAGTTTTCATCAGCTCTAAGTTGCGGCAAACCCAATGTTTTTGTAACATCTTTAAAGGCTTCAATTTCAGATTGAAACACCCCATATTTTTTATCAACAATATGACTGCTCGGTTTTTTAGGAAGCGATTCTTTTGGGTATTTCATAAATGCGCCCAAGGTTGCGTATGACAATCGGAGTCCGCCTTCAACACCTTCTCTACTTTCGGTTAAAATTTTAAATCCGTTGGCATTTCCTTCAAAATCAATTAGATCTTGCCATTGTTTATCTGTCAATTCAGATTGGAATTGTTGTCCATTACCCGTCTTAAAATATTCTCCAATTGCCTTTTCACCGGAATGCCCAAAAGGAGGATTTCCGATATCATGTGCCAAAGCTGCAGCTGCAACGATAGCTCCAAAATCATTTGCTTGATATCCTTTTTCTTGCAAATCTGGATATTTTTCTATCAATTTTTTTCCGACAGTTCTACCCAAAGATCTTGCAACAACACTCACCTCTAAACTATGGGTCAAACGAGTATGTACAAAATCAGTTTTAGAAAGAGGTACAACTTGAGTTTTATCTTGAAGGCTTCTAAAAGAATCAGAAAAAATGATTCGGTCATAATCGACCTCAAAACCCAAACGTGTTTCGTCTTGGTCTTTTCTTAATCTAGTTTCGGTATCGCCATGGCGCTTTRAAGAGAGGAGTTGTTCCCAGTTCATAATGTATGATTTTGTGTTGGCAAGATACAGATTTAAGTAGAATTAGAAATACCCTTTTTACTTTAGATTTCTACGTCACTTCGAGTGAATTTCTTGTTTATTAAATGAAGACAGCTCTATAAAGTATGGAAACAAGAAATTAGTATCGAGAAGTTTTTTTAGTTTAAAAAGGTCTCGACACTATTTTTTCCTTCCGTCAAAAATCTTCTGATAGTCATCGGAACGACCTGACGCTATGCTAAAATCTCTTAACATAAAAGAAACATAACAATCACATTGATTTAATGAGTTCTTAACATTCACTTTACATCTGCTCTAGTTATTTGCAGCATAAAAATTAACTAGAATTAATGAAACTAAATAAACTACTCATTTTACTTTTCATACTTGTAAGTGGAGCTGTGTTTTCACAAAAAGGAAGTATCTCTGGAAAAACCTTAGATGCCGAAATGAACAATGAACCACTGCCTTTTGCAAATGCTTTTATCAAAGGAACATCAATTGGTGCAACAACCGATTTTGACGGAAACTTTACCCTTAATGTTGCCGAAGGAACCTATACATTGGTGATTAGTTTTGTAGGATATCAAACTATAGAAATCGAAAACATTATAGTTGCCGCTGGTGAAACGATTCAATTGGCTCCAATAATTTTAAAGGCAGATGAAGGTGTTGCTTTGGATGAAATTACTGTAACTGCAACTACAAAAAGAGAGTCTGTTCAATCTTTATTAACAGAGCAGAAAAAAGCAGTAGAACTAAAAACATCCATCGGTGCTGAAGAATTATCGCAAAAAAGTGTGAGCGACGCATCCGGTGCTGTGACCAAGATTTCTGGAGTTTCTAAAGAGGAAGGCTCTAATAATGTATATGTCCGTGGTTTGGGCGACCGATATTTAAACACCACGATGAATGGGTTGACTTTACCGTCTAACAGCATTGACAAGAAAAATATCAATCTTGATTTATTTACGACAAGTATTATCGAAAATGTATCAATTAGCAAATCATACTCCCCACATTTTTATGCTGATTTTTCTGCAGGAAACGTAAACATCTCTTCAAAAGCATATACCGGAAATGGCTTTTTTAAGGTGGATGTAAAAACAACAATCAATACAAATGCTATTGGTAGTAACTTTGTAAAAAGTGAAGGAACGGGTAGTTTCGGGTTTTACAATCGCTATGATAGCAATCCGTTTGCGGTAGTCTTATCGCATGGAGTTGACCCTGTGAGCGCCGGCACTCCGATTGCTTATGAGGTGAGTGCATCCGCAGGAAAATCTTTTAATATTGGCGATGATTCTAGATTGAGTTTGTTTATTTCGGCATCTTTCGATACTAATTACACCTTATATAATGGTAGCGAAGTTGATTATACAAATGACTATAACAAGATTTTCCCGAATGTTGACCGCTATAAATACAGCACAAACACTACTTTATTAGGAAGTGCGATTTATCGTTTTAACAGCGATCATAAAATTTCTTTCAATTCATTATTCATCAATAGTTCTGCCGATGAGGTTGGTTATTATGGAACTCAGGGTGATGGATATTACCGAGATTCGAGATCTTTGGTAGATACCGATCGCGGATTTTATCAAATGAATGTACAGTTTAATCAGGATTTAATTTTTGTAAATCAGTTGTTAGGTGAACATACATTAACCGATAAAATAAAATTTGATTGGGCAGTTGGCTACAACAATGTCTATTCTCACGAGCCTGATAGAAAGCGGATTTCTATCGAAGATTATTTTTATTCTTTGGATGACGACCCAACTACAAATCCTGTTTTATTGACAAACAACTCTTTTGACAACCAGCGGTATTTTCAAAAAATGATTGACGAAGAATTGAACGGACGTTTTAAAATGGCGTATCAAGTTACAGAAAACACAAAAATAAATGTTGGTTATAATGGAAGAACAAAGTCGCGCGATTTTGAAAATATCCGTTACGGATACAAAAATTTTGATTCGAGTTTAATTGTTGACCCAAGAAACTTGAATACAATTTTTAACGGACAAAATGTATTGATTGACAGTCTAGTACAGACAGATGTTTTTAGACCCATCCCAGGATTGAGTCCAACAAATAGACCGGGTTTGCCAGAAAACACCTACTCAGGAAACATGGATGCAAACGGTGGATTTATATCTGCAGAATTCAATATTAATGATAAATGGTTAATCGTTCCTGGGTTTAGATCAGAGTATTTTACGCAAGAAATAAACTACAATGTTATCAACTTGGTAAACAATCCGAGTTCGTTAAAAGTAACTGAAGAATTTTATTTACCGAGTTTAAATGTTCGTTATGCCTTGGATGATAATCAAAATTTAAGAGTATCAGCAAGTAAAACAATTTCGACGCCAGAGTTTAAAGAAATGGCACCTTATGTATATGAAGATGTTACCCAACGTATTGGTGGTAATCCAGATTTATTAGGGCATCAAGACGGGTTGAGTTATACAAATGTAAAAGATGTTTCGTACTCGGATATTTTAAATATCGACCTAAAATACGAATGGTTTATGGGCAGCGGTCAAGTATTTTCTTTTGCAGGATTTGCAAAACAAATTAAAAACCCGGTAAACTTAGTAGTGGCAAATGACGCTACTGGTACACAACGTTATTTTAGAACAGGAGACAAAGCAAGCGTTTACGGAATGGAGTTAGAAATTAGAAAACACCTCCTTTTTAATGCTGATGAACAAGCCAAATTAACTGCGGGTTTAAACGCCACATATATGTACACCGAACAAGATTTGTATAGCACAATTAGTGGTACATACAGTACAAGTTTTGCAAGAACTAAAGATCAATTACAAGGAGCATCTCCTTTTTTATTGAATGCAGATTTAAGCTACAACACCACTTTTGGAAAATCAGTAAAATCAACTTTTAATGTGGTTGCTAATTATTATTCTGATAGAATTTTTGCCTTAGGTTCTGGTCAATTAGGAAACAAAATTGAAAAAGGATTTACCGCTTTAGATTTTATTTGGAGGAATAAAATTGGAGACAATATGGAGCTCAACTTTTCGGCAAAAAATATTTTAAATTCAAAAAATCAAATCATCAGAGAAATACAAAATGGTGATGAAATCATATTAAGTAACTATAAAAGAGGTGTGGACCTCGGATTACAATTCAACTATAAATTCTAACACAATTAAATTATTAAAACTAAAAAAAGATGAAAACAACAATCAAATTATTATTTTTATTATCAGTCATCATCACATTAAATTCTTGTGGTGCAAATGATACTGCTGACATTATTATTTATGATAACAGCGTAGTAAACAATGGTGGAAACACACCAACAAGTCAACAAATAAATTTATCAGGAACCTATGTTGATGATTTAACTTTAGATGCCAACAACTCATATATTATCAACGGACCCTTGGTAATGACCGAAGGAACAACAATGACGATTCCTGCAGGAATGACAATCAGAGCCTTGGCTGCAGKSWYTRMTKKYWRCTWGRNCAATTGCACAAGGAGCAAAAATTATCGCCAACGGAACTGCCGATTCTCCAATTGTATTTACTTCTAATTCTAGCAATCCAGAAGCGGGTGATTGGGGTGGATTAATTCTCTTAGGAAAAGCGCCAATCAATTCGGTTACTGGCGGAAATGAAACAGCAACTTCAGAGATTGGATCATTGCCTTATGGAGGTAATAACCCTAACGATGATTCAGGAGTTTTAAGATATGTTAGAGTTGAATATTCTGGTGGTAAAGCAGATGGTCAATCAGAAAACAATGGTTTTTCTTTTTACGGAGTTGGAGATGCAACTGTGGTACAATACGTAGAAATGTTTGAAGGATTAGATGATGGATTCGAATTTTTTGGAGGAACCGTAAATGTTGATTTTTTGGTAGCAGTAAACGCACAAGATGATTCAATTGACTGGACAGAAGGTTATGCAGGTACAATTACAAATGCATATGTTGTTCATGGACCAGAGCACGATAAAGGTGTTGAAGCGGATGGTTATAATACTGATATCGGAAATAATTCTAATCCAGTATTTTGGTCTTCGCCAACAATTGAAAACTTGACAATTATCGGTTTGGGTTCTGGTACAGGTAACGAAGCAATTAGATTAAGAGCAGGTACAAGAGTCACAATTAAAAACGCCTATATCGAAGGGTTCAATGAAGGTTTTGATATGGATGGAGATTTAATAAACAACCTAACAGGTGCCGGTGTTATATCTGACGAAACAAATATTATTGATATTAGCTTTATAGATGTAAATATAAAACTTAAAAACGATACTGAGGTTTCTTTTACTGAGGCTGATTTAATTTCTGGAGATGGAAATGGTACCGGAACAGACTTCGCCTCTTGGGGTGCAAGATGGACCGTAGAATAATTATTTATTTGAATTAATTTTAAAAAGGCGCGAAAATAATTTTTGCGCCTTTTTTATTTTATTAATAATTAAAGTGTTATTAATTAACAGCTATTCTGTCATCTTTATTCCAAGTATACACATTTACAATTTTATTAGATTCATAGTCTACTTCTGTCAATACACCATCTAAAGAATACATCCACTTACCTGTTTTTTTTCCATCATTATAATAAGCTCTAACAACCTTTATTCCTTTTTTATYGTACTTCGTCCACTCTCCATGTAGTTTTTTGTTTTTGTAAAACCCGGTTTCTTTAACATTTCCATTTTCATAATAATGTGTAACGGCAACTAAACCGCCTTCTTTTTTATATGTTGTTTCTTGTGCAAAGATTAACCCTGTACAAAAAAATAGTACGATAATAAGTGCTTTCTTCATGATAAAATATTTTATATTCTATTCAAATATAACTATAATTTACATTTAAAC
>NVSL01000057.1 GCA_002401215.1 Flavobacteriaceae bacterium
ATACAGCCATCACTATCAAGTAGCGGCCTTTCACTGACGTTTTTTGGCAAGCCATGCAACCAGATTCCAGAGCCTGTTTTCCCATTCAGTAAATCAATCGCATTAGGGTAATTGATTGGGTAAGCACCTAAGCCGTAATAATCCATTAACTGATCATCATTTAAGAAACTGGTAAAGTGATACACGCCTATAGGCGTACGCTTATCGCCTTCTATTTGTGTCAGCCCGTGCCAAATAGAGTTTTCTATAAATGGTTGTAAAAACAAAGGAGGGACTTTAATTTCTTCCAATCGGATATCTTTATCAATTTTTACAATATACTCAAACCCACCATTAATCCGCATCTGTTCTAACTTAACATATAGTGATAGAATTCCGAGCTCTTCTGAAAATGGCACCGTTAAACTTGTTGAACTTTTTAAGATAACCCGAATCAATCTAGAAAATTTTGTAATATAATCTGATGCTTTTTCAACTTCACTTTTTAATACAAAATTATTTATTGAGTTTAGCGAATTAAACAAAAAGTGAGGATTCATTTGACTTTGCAATGCTGTCATTTTTAATTCTTCTAATTCTTTATACTTAAATGCTAGCTTAATTTCGGCGCTTTTATTTTGCAACTCCACTCTTTTTACACTCAACCCAATGATGTATGCAAATGACATCATCTGAATAAAAGCTCCTATATAAAGAAAGAAAATCGGGATAATATTTATTTCATAATAGGGTTCTTTACCAATATAGTATTGCATGAGGGTTGTCAATCCTAAAATTGCAAAAATAAGGGTAGAAATACTAAAATATATTGCTGATTTTAATTTGGTTTTTAAAACTACAAAAGATGTAATAATTAAAAAGATATAATAAAAAGGACCTATCAACTTAACAAATTTTAATGAAAAATCTGACCCAAAAAATAATTGTAAAACAAAAAACATTAGAGCAACTCCTAAGGATACAACAGTTGCTATTTTAAAATAATAATCCCATTTGGGTATTCTACTTTTTGTTTCTAAAATAGTTCTTGTTAAAGCATAMAATGAAGCAGATGTCAGAAAAAACATAGGGATTGAAACATACCCTAAGACCGTATCGTTGTCTATATTTTGAAAAAGACGAGATGCAAAAAACGCAAAAAATGTCAATAAATAAAAACAGTAATATAAGTACAGCTTTTTACCGTTTTGAAAATATATTAGTAAGTGATAAATTGCCAATATGAAGAAACCTCCACGGATCCAAGCAAAAATTTCTGAATTAAGATCAGTAAACATAAATCGTTTAGTCTAGGTATAATTTCTTAAATAATTCTGCCTTTTTATTTCTACTAATTGCAGCTGTATGTCCGTTACTCATAATCAATTCTCCGCCCAATCCTTTAAGGTATTCTTTTACGTGGGTTAGGTTTATTAAGTATGAATTGTGTACTCTAAAAAACTGTGGAAATTGAAATTTCTTTTCTACTTCTTTCAAGGTTTTTGAAACAACTATTTGCTGGTCGCTAGTTAAAAACAACGTTGTATAACTCTTGTCCGATTTCAACATAATCACATCGTTTCTGTCTAACAAATAAACTTTACCATCTGCTGATATATTAATTTTATCATTTGCAGTTTCGTTGATATTCCCCAACAACATCTGAAGTTTATCTTCTAAAAGGTCTCCCTTTTTTTGCTCCTGAATTTTATCAATCGCCTCCATTAATTCATCCTTATCTACAGGTTTTAACAAATAATCTATCGCAGAAACCTTGATTGCTTTTAAGGCAAACTCATCATGTGCTGTTGTAAAAATTAGGTTGAATTTTCTGTTGGTAAGGTTTTCTAACAAGGTAAACCCATCCATTTCTGGCATTTGAATATCTAGAAAAACAATGTCTGGTTTTATGTTGTTAATAATGTCTATTGATGCTACAGGTGAAAGGCATTTTGTAATTTCAACATTTTCAACATACCTGTTTAATTTCCACTCTAAAGCTTCTAACGCATCGTTTTCGTCATCAACTATAACTATTTTTAACATCTTGTAGTAGGGTTAAATTTTAATTTCTTCAATGCAATTTACAACTTTTCAATTGACTACCAAAGAATAAGATTGATTTTCAAAAATACCTGTTCTATAAATAAAATTTGTAGCTTTGAAATATGCTAGAAATTAGACCAACTGCGAACATTGCGATAAAGATTTACCCAACCATTCTGATGAGGCAATGATTTGCACTTTTGAGTGTACTTTTTGTGCAAATTGCGTTAGCGAATTTTTTAAAAACACCTGCCCAAACTGTGGTGGTAATTTTACAAAACGACCTGTTAGACCAAAACATTTGTTGGAGAAATATCCTGTTTCTACTAASCGTATTTTGAATCCGAAAAAGTAATTTATTCCGCTTTATAGCCCAACAATAAATCAATAGTATTTACTGTAACTGAATGATAGTTGGCGCGTGATTTTTTATAAATTACCAAAGCATTATCTACTCTATTATTGTTTTTAAATGCTTTAAAAATATCTTCTACATACCAACGTCTGCCTACATTTATTAAAAACTCTTCAATCTTTAAATCTACAYTTTGTCCGTGGTAATTATGATTAATTGCCTGCACAAACCACACCATTTGAATGTATGAATTTGTTGACCCTGTAAACTCACAATGCGTATCTAAAGTTGACATTTTTTCTACAGAAATACTCTCAGGAATATTTCTGATAAAATGAATTTTTTGTTGGATGTTCCAATCTTGCCCGCAAACTTCGGTAGCATTCATAGCTCCTTCGCTCCATTTTTGAATTACATTTTCTACTTCTTTAAATTTATCAGAAACAATAATTGATTGGTTTTCTGGGATTCCTGCCGTATAAATCCACTCGTCTAAATTAAAGCTGATGTTATTTTTATCTAACAGATTTTCTTTTAAATAGACAATAAATCGCTCCGTAGTAATAGTTGAAAAAGCATGTTCTTTAAAATAGTTTTTTAAGAAAACATCAAACTTTTCTCGCCCAACAGTTTCTTCTAAAGTTCGTAAAAATAAATAGCCTTTATCGTAGGCAATACTGTTCATTCCATCATCAGGATTGTGTCCTTTTAAGTCTAATTTTAATTTTGTTGCATCCGGAGTTTCCTTTAAACTTACCATCTCTTCTTCCAAATCTTGACGCCCAATTAGTGCCAACATATTTGCTCTGTCAACTCCGTAAAGCGCCTCCATAATTCGGATTTCAAAATAAACTGTGAAGCCTTCNTTGAGCCAAAAATCATCCCAAGTTGCGTTGGTTACCAAGTTACCCGACCACGAATGTGCCAACTCGTGCGCCAACAAAGATGTTAAACTCTTGTCTCCTGCAATTACGGTTGGGGTTGCAAATGTCAACCTCGGATTTTCCATACCACCAAARGGAAAACTCGGYGGYAATAYWAWYAMATCAWAMYGMYCCCAASSRTANKKTCCRTACAAATTTTCGGCAGTTGCAACCATTTTTTCGAGGTCGCTAAACTCTGTTGTTGCTTTTTCAATTACCGTGTTTTCGGCATACACCCCAGTTCTATTACTAATCTCTTTGTACTGAATATCGCCCACCGCCAAAGCAATTAAATAAGGTGAAATTGCCTGCTTCATTTTAAAGTGATATTCTCCTGTTTCGTTTTTCTCCTTCGGATTTTCTGCACTCATCACCGCCATCAATTTTGACGGAACTTTTACTGTTGCGTCATAACTAATTCTGATTTGAGGACTGTCTTGAATCGGAATCCAAGTACGAGTTAAAATAGCTTGTCCTTGGGTGAATAAAAAGGGATGGTTTTTGTCTGCGGTTTGCTGTGGGTTTAACCATTGCAACGCTTCTGTTTTATCCGTCGTTTTATAAAAAACCGTAATTTGTTTTGTGTCTTTTTTGATTTTAATTTTTAAGGGTTGTCCTAACATTTCATCAAAATCACCCAAAGAAAATTGAGTTTCTTTTCCGTCAGCAAAAACCTTATCAATCACTAAAAATTTGCTGTCTAAAATAATTTCTAATGCATCATTATTTTTAATGTCATACCTCGCAAAACCGCTGATGATTTTCGCATCAAAATCTACATCAATATCCAACTCTAAATGCGTGATTACCGCTTTATTTGGTTGTGCATACGAGTGTGGTTCACTTACATATTTAGTGATTTCTTTTTCCTCTTNTACWMYWCNWMWWAAKKWCARYTRAAMRMASTNWTMTTWKTRTTRAWWWSWTNYTCATTTTTATAATTTAATTGATTGGTAAAACGTAAAAGTACACTGCCATAAAATGACTGAAACTTCCGAGGAGCACAAAAATATGGAAAATTGCATGGTTGTATTTGATTTTTGGAATACTAAATAATACGGCTCCGATGGTATAAAAAATTCCGCCAGCTAACAACCAAATTAATCCTTCTGTTGATAAGTTTTCTATCAAGGGTTTAATGGCAAAAACGATTACCCACCCCATTAAAACATAAGCGATGGTTGATATTTTATCATAACGTCCTGTAAAAAATAATTTAAGAATTACACCTATTAAGGCAATCCCCCACGAGATTCCGAAAATAGTCCATCCAACCCAACCATTTAAAACGACTAAAGTAAAAGGAGTGTACGTTCCTGCGATTAAAATATAGATGGATGTATGGTCAAAAATATTAAGTCTATGACGAATTTTAGGTGTTGTTGAAGCGTGGTAAAAAGTAGATGCAGCATACAATACAATTAAACTTGTACCGTAAATGCTAAAACTTACGATGTGCCAAACATTGCCATAAATACTCGCTTTTACGACCAATAAAATCAAGGCAACAACACTTAATAGCAGTCCAAAAGCGTGAGAAATTACATTTAGTTTTTCTTCTTTTTTGTCGTAAAAGGTAATGTTTTCTAAATCCATTTATTGCGAATTATCAGTTATCAATTCATTGTAAATCACCTTAAATGTTTGTTCGTTGATTGCTCTTTTATCTGATACTTTTAAATTTTTAGTTTCTATAAACTGATGAATCTTAGCACGTAATTTTCCCGGACTTCCACTAAAAAAAGTATAAGACAATCGTTTTTTACAATCGTAAAAAGTCATTGGTACAATCGGGATTTTATGTTCAATCGCTAAAATAAAAGCGCCATTCTTAAATTGGTCTAAAACAATACTTTCATCATCAGGCACTTGTCCTTCAGGAAAAATACATACACTCAGTCCTAATTTTAATCTGCGTTCGGCTTCGGCAAAAACTGCTTTTCTACTATCGGCATTATTTCTATCTACCAAAATGCAGGTTCGCTTGTAAAAAAATCCGAAGATGGGTATCTTGCTCAGCTCTGCTTTTCCAACAAATACAAAAGGATTTTTAACAATAGCGAGCATCAAAAAAATATCAATCATCGAAGTGTGATTGGCACAAAACATGTAACTTTTATCAATTTCTATCTGCTGCTCTTGCGTTGTTTTTACCCGAAACCCCATCACAAATAAAATAGTTTTTGCCCAGGATTTTGCAATTTTAAAAAAAMKWGSAKAMMAASTYWSYKWKRCRSTKWYRATSRYTAWRMKWGKWWAYKYKRMAAWRMYGSKKMCWAYCRTYCATCCATAAAACCAGATGCGCCAGATTAAAATGGCTATGTTCTTAAATATTTTCATTCGGATTCAAAAGTAGTGATAAAATTCCTTCTAAATCTTAGCGTATAAATTCCTATTTTTGCTATTCATAAAGCACACAAAATGTCAAGAATTTTAACGGGTGTCCAAAGCACCGGAACCCCTCATTTAGGAAATTTATTAGGAGCTATTCTTCCTGCAATTAAGCTATCAAAAAATAATGAAAATGAATCGTTTTTATTTATTGCTGATATGCACTCACTCACTCAAATTAAAAACGGAAAAACATTAAAAGAAAACACATACAGTACCGCAGCAACTTGGTTGGCTTGTGGATTAGATGTTGAAAAAACTGTTTTTTATCGTCAGAGTGATGTCCCGCAGGTTACAGAATTATCTTGGTATTTAAGCTGTTTTTATCCATATCAACGGTTGACATTGGCGCATAGTTTTAAAGACAAAGCAGACCGATTAGAAGATGTAAATTCAGGGTTGTTTTCGTACCCAATGTTGATGGCTGCTGATATTTTATTGTATGATGCCGAAGTTGTTCCTGTTGGGAAAGATCAATTGCAACATTTAGAAATGACTAGAGATGTGGCAAATAGATTCAACCATCAAATGGGAGAAACTTTGGTGCCGCCACTCGCAAAAATACAAGAAGGGACGATGTATGTTCCTGGAACCAATGGCGGAAAAATGAGTAAATCGCAAGGAAATATTATCGATATATTTTTAGCTGATAAGAAACTCAGAAAGCAAATCATGAAGATTGAAACGGATTCTACTCCCTTAGAAGAACCTAAAAATCCTGATACTTGTAACTTGTTTGCACTTTATAAATTGATTGCATCAGAAGAAGAAATTACAGAAATGCGTGCCAATTATGAAGGCGGAAATTATGGCTATGGGCACGCGAAACAAGCCTTTTTTGAATTGCTAATTGCCTACTTTAAAGTAGAGCGTGAGCGGTATCATTATTACATGAATAACCTTGATGAAATTGACAAAGCCTTATCAATAGGTGCGCAAAAAGCAACCAAAATTGCTGATGATGTTTTAAAAAGAGTCAGAAATAAATTAGGGTATTAAGATTTTTTTATATTTGTATGCCAATCAATTTTAATGAAAAAACTAATCCTACTTTTTGTTTTCTTCTTTTCTTGTAATCTCTTGTTTTCACAAAAGGATTCTATCGTTTTAAAAAATAATAACAAAATTGTTGGAGAAATTAAAAGCTTAGATAAAAGTGTTCTAACTTTCAAAACAGCCTATAGCGATAGTGATTTTAAAATAAAATGGTATCGGGTAAAAGAGGTTTATAGCGATCGTATTTTTATTGTTGCTTTATCAAATGGTAAAAGATTTACTGCTTCTATCAAAACAGATTCTATCAGTAAAAAAATAGTTTTACTAAATGCTGATGGGTATATTTTAGAATCAGAATTAAAAAAAATTATTTATTTAGATGCTGTTGGACAGAATTTTTTAAGCAGGCTTCAAGCTGAATTTGACTTAGGTTTTACACTAACAAAAGCAAATAATTCCAAGCAATTTACGGCAAATTCACTGTTGGGATATGTAGCAAATAAATGGAGTTTAAAGGGGTCGTTTAAAACTGTTCTTAGCAGTCAAGATGATGTTGAAGACATAAAACGGATTGAAGGTGATGGAAGTTTTCAATGGTTTTTACCAAAAGATTGGTTCTTGTCAACATCAGTAAATTTCTTATCTAACAACGAGCAAAAATTACAATTAAGAACTACTGGTAAACTTGGGGGTGGTTATTATTTTATTCATAATAACTCTATGAGTTTTGGTGCTGGCTCTGGATTGGCGTTTAACAACGAGACATATACAGACCCCTTAATTCCCGGTAAAAACTCTTTAGAAGTATACCTTGGCACTCAATTTAACAAGTACGATATTGGTGATTTAAGCTTACTTACTAGCGCAACTATTTTTCCTAGTATAACGGAAAGTGGTCGTTTTAGAGCAGATTTTAACCTCGATTTAAAGTACGACCTCCCTTGGGATTTTTATATAAAAACAGGTGTTACTTATAACTTTGATAACCAGCCGGTGGATGGGGCTACAAAAGGAGATTATGTTTTACAAACTTCTTTTGGTTGGGAGCTTTAATTGTAACTAAAACTTCTCAAAAACTCCTAAACCAAACAGCGCAAAATCATATTTTACAGGATCTGTTGCATCTAATTTGCTGAGATTAGAATCTAATTCTTCCAACGCTTTCCAATCATTTTGTTTGCGATTGAGTAAACCTAATTTACGAGCTACGTTGCCAGAATGAACATCTAATGGACATGATAATTTTGACATTGGAATCTGGTTCCAAATTCCGAAATCTACCCCTGTATTGTCATTTCTTACCATCCATCTTAAAAACATATTTATCCGTTTTGAGGCGCTTCCTTTCATTGGGTCCGCAACATGTTTTTGTGTTCTTTGCTGATGCGGAATCTCAAAAAATACTTTTTTAAAGTGATGAATTGTTTGCTTGTTATCTGTATCATTCTCGAATTTTGAAAATACTTTTTCCAAACCTCCATGATGCTGATAAATGTTTCTTAAGGATTTTATAAAATGAATAAAGTCAAGGCTATTAAAAGTTCTATGGACGAAAGACTCAAACCCATTTAAGTCCTTTTCTGAATGATGCATCACAAAATCAAAAGGAGAATTGCCTAGTAACTCCATCATCCTATTGGCATTTCTGATAATCATTTTTCGGTTTCCCCAAGCAATGGTCGAAGTTAAAAACCCAGAAATTTCAATATCTTCTTTTAACGTAAATTGATGCGGAATCTGAATCGGGTCACTCTCAATAAATTTTGGTTGGTTGTATTCCAACACTTTTTCATCGAGAAATTCTTTGAGTTCTTTGTGGGTCATTATTCAAAATACATTAAATGTCTTTCTGAGCTTGTCGAAGAATTTTGGGCACTTCGACAAGCTCAGTGTGACAACCTTAATATTTGGTGGTTTTTTTACGGTGCAGGATTCGGAATCAAAGCATGCACCGCATTAATCTCAGCAATAATTTCATCAGACAAATCAATATTAATACTATTGATGTTTTCTTTTAACTGACTCATCTTCGTCGCTCCAATAATATTGCTCGTAACAAACGGCAATTGGTTTACAAATGCCAAAGACATTTCGGCTAAAGTCATTCCATGTTTTTCTGCAATCACCACATATTTACGAACCGCTACTGCAGATTCTTCACTATTGTAACGATTAAAATTCGGGAATAAAGTAACTCTCGCGCCTTCTGGCATCCCGTTTAAATACTTGCCACTCAACACTCCAAATGCCAAAGGAGAATACGCTAGCAAGCCAATATTTTCTTGTAAACAAACTTCTGATAAATTCGTTTCAAAAGATCTGTGCAACAAAGAATAGGAATTTTGAAGCGTAATCATCCTCGGTAAATTATGCTCTTCCGCAGCGCGTAAATATTTCATAATTCCCCAAGGAGTTTCGTTAGACAGTCCTACTTGTCGAATCTTTCCTTGTTTTTTAAAATCCTCTAAAGTTTCTAATACTGATACAAACTCTTCCTCTTGTTTTTTAAAATTTTCATGCGGATAACTTCGCAATCCAAAAACATTAACCGGTCGCGTTGGCCAATGCAATTGGTACAAATCAAGGTAATCGGTTTGCAGTCTTTTAAGGCTATCCTCAAGCGCCTCTGTAATTGCTTGTTTCGAAAATCCTGTCTTTCTAATATGAGCTGTGTAAGGCCCCGGACCTGCAATTTTACTCGCCAAAACCACCTTGTCTCTATTCCCTGTTTTTTGAAACCATGTGCCCAAAATCTTTTCAGTAGCACCATAGGTTTCTGCTTTTGCAGGAACGGAATACAACTCCGCCGTATCAAAAAAGTTGACACCTTGCTCTAAAGCATAATCCATTTGTTCGTGAGATTCTGCTTCATTATTCTGCTCTCCAAAAGTCATGGTGCCTAAACATATTTTACTGACTTTGATATTTGTAAAAGGTAGATTTGTGTATTTCATTTTGTTTGATGTGTTGGATTTTGTTTTTAAATTCTCAAAAATAATCAATAAAAAAGRAACCTCAATTAATTATTGATATGATGACTCGGAGTCATCGTATCAATAAAAGAAAAATACTCACACCGCAACTTTTGAGTCACGGTGTGAGTATTATAAATTATTACTATTTCTTTCCTTAATTTATGTTACGAGAAGTCGAAACATAAAGATTCGAATGGGCTTTTTATTTTAATATTGCTTCAATCCCAGGTAAAGTTTTTCCTTCTAACATTTCTAACATTGCACCACCACCTGTTGATACATAAGATACTTTATCTGCAAACCCAAATTGTTTTACAGCCGCAACAGAATCGCCACCACCTACTAAAGAGAAGCATCCATTTTTTGTTGATTCTGAAATTGAATCACCCAAAGCAATTGTACCTCCTGCAAACGATTCCATTTCAAAAACACCTAAAGGCCCGTTCCATAAAATTGTTTTTGATTGCATTACCACATCATTAAAAATTTCTCTTGATTTTGGTCCTGCATCCAATCCTTGCCAACCATCAGGAATTTCATTGATGTCTAAAATTTTTGTAGTTGCATCGTTGCTAAAATCATCGGCAGCAATAACATCCACCGGTAAATGAATTTGAACTCCTTTTTCTTTGGCTTCTTTTAAAATACTTAAGGCTAATTTTTGTTTATCATCTTCGCAAATAGAATCTCCAATTTTTCCACCCAAAGCTTTTACGAATGTAAAACTCATACCTCCACCAAGAATAAGATGGTCAACTTTGTCTAAAATATTTTCAATAACTGTAATTTTTGATGATACTTTTGATCCTCCTAAAATAGCRSTYAYASRTTYKKYWSWRTCGCTTAAAACCTTCTTAATACTTTCAATTTCTTTTGCTAACAATAATCCGAAACATTTATTTCCTTCAAAAAATTGTGCTACAATTGTGGTTGATGCGTGTGCTCTATGGGCAGTACCAAAAGCATCATTTACATAGATATCTCCTAATTTTGAAAGCTCTTCTGCAAAAGCAACATCACCCTTTTTTTCTTCATCATGAAAACGTAAATTTTCTAATAATAAAACCTCTCCTGGTTCTAGATCGGCAACTGCTTGCGCTACATTTTTACCAACGCAATCATCAATAAATTTCACTTGTACACCAATAATTTCACTTACGGAATCAGCAATATGGTTTAAAGAAAACTCTGGAGAGACTCCTTTTGGTCTTCCTAAATGAGACATTAAAATACAGCTTCCTCCATCTTCTAATACTTTTAAAATTGTAGGTGTTGCCGCCTCAATTCTTGTGGTATCGGTCACATTGAATTCTGCATCTAACGGTACATTAAAATCTACTCTAATTAATGCTTTTTTGTTTTCGAAATTGAAATCTTTTACTGTTGTCATAGTTGTGTGTTTTATGAATTTTAAGGATGCAAAGATAGTGATTCTGAGTGCTCTTTGCTAATCCGATTTTGTTATATTTGTGCAATGCGATTCTCAGAAATATTAGGGCAAGAACATATCAAAAATCATTTGCAGCAATCGGCAAAAAATGGCCGAATTCCGCATGCACAATTATTTATTGGCAAAGAAGGTTCTGGAACTTTAGCAACCGCTATTGCATACGCGCAATTTTTACTTTGTAACGAAAATGAAAATAGCGAAGCTTGTAATTTAAAGTGCGATAATTTAGCACATCCTGATTTACATTTTTCTTTCCCTGTAACAACTAACGACAAAGTAAAATCGCCCACAAAACCTATTAGCAATCTATTTATTGAAGAGTGGAGACAATTTTTAAAGGAACAGCCTTATGGTAATTTATTTAACTGGTTGCACTTTATTGGTGTTGAAAATAAACAGGGAAATATTAGTGTTCACGAAGCTAAATCTATTGTAAAGTCACTTCAATTAAAATCATACGAAGGGGGTTTTAAAGTGATGCTTATTTGGATGGCTGAAAAAATGAATATAGAGGCGGCAAATAAATTATTAAAGTTGCTTGAAGAGCCTCCAGAAAAAACTGTTTTTATTTTAATTGCTGAAAATGAAGAGCAAATAATTAGTACGATTCGTTCTCGTTGTCAAGTTTTACATTTTCCTGTTTTAGGTGAAAATGATATTGTTGCGGGATTGATTGCTAAAGAAAATATTACAAAGAATGAAGCTCAGAAAATAGCGCATCAATGTGATGGAAACTTCAACAAAGCCTTGCATCTTTTAAACAATAATTCTTCAGAAATAGTTTTTGAAGAATGGTTTATTACTTGGATTCGAGCTGCTTTTAAAGCAAAAGGAAATGCATCAGTAATTAATGAATTGATTGGTTGGAGTGATGCTATTTCTAAAACAGGTAGAGAAACTCAAAAGCGTTTTTTGAATTATTGTTTGCAGTTTTTTAGACAAGCATTGTTACTAAATTACAAGGCAAATGACTTGGTGTTTTTAGAAACGAAAACTCCCGGATTTAAACTTCAAAAATTTGCTCCTTTTGTACATGGTTCAAATATTATGGAAATTGATAAGGAACTAAACGATGCTATTTATCATATTGAGCGCAACGGAAATGCAAAAATTATTCTGTTGGATTTATCGATTAAATTAACACGATTATTACACGCTAAAGAAAACTAAACTATGTCTATTTTTAACAATCACTCCCCAGAAATTTTAGTATTGCTTTTTTTAATTGTTACTTTTTTTCAATCAGGGGTTGATAAAATAACAGATTGGAAAGGAAATGTGAGTTTTATTTCTGATCATTTTAAAAATTCTCCTTTAAAAAATATGGTTCCGATGTTGTTGGCTACTTTATTGTTTTTAGAAATTGTTGCAAGCGCTTTAATGATTTTTGGAGTCTATCAATTAGCTACAAATGGTAGTAGAGAAATTGCTCTAATCGGAGTAGAAATAGCCGCTATCTCATTAATTTTTATGCTGATTGGTCAGCGATTGGCGAAAGATTATGCCGGTGCTATGACCTTGGCTATTTATTTTATCATCACTGTTTTTGGGCTGATTCTGCTACAATAAAAAGTGCTATTCACCTTTTTCTAAATCTAAAACCATTTTTACCAATCTCAATTCTGAGTACGAAAACTCATCCTTAAGTTTTGTTTTTAAATCGCTTAAATTTTCGAATTTAGTTTTTTGAATTAGTGGCTTCAACTTTGTGATTTTCTCTTTTCCCATTAATTCTTCGGGAGCTATTTCTCCAGAAATCACATATTTCATCAAATGACTTTCGATAGTTGATGGAACAAATTCTCGTTTTTTAGCRATTTCTTCTATGGTCATTCCGCTTTTAAATAAGTCGAAAGAAACTTTATGAGTCACCCCTATTTTTGTCGATTTTTGTTTTGGCTCATCAATAATTTCTACAGGATCAATCTCGTTTTCTTTGCAATATGCTTTAATAATTTCTATGATTTCAGCACCATATTTTTGGACTCTCACTTTCCCCATTCCCTTTATTTTTTTTAATTGAGGAAGTGAAATTGGAAATTTCTCACACATTTCATATAAAGATTGTTGGGTAAAAATTTGATAGTGTTGTACGTCTTCATCTAAAGCAAAATCGTTGCGTAAATCTTTTAATGAGTTAAAAAGTATTGGGTGATCTGTATTAGAAACCGTCATTTTACTTTTTGGTTTTTTCGCCTTAATTTGTAAGACAGCCTTTGCTCTTGACACTAAATAATTGTGAATCGTAAACTCTTCTTTCAATGCATTTAGGCAAAATAGTTTAACAGATAATTGCTCACTTAAAAAATTTACCTGTTTTAAAAAGTCTTTTTCCAATGCTTTATTATCCGTAGAAAAAGTAATTTCTTTTAGGGGCTTTTCAATTTTTAATACCGTTTGGTTTAAAAAATAATCGATTCCTTTTTGAATCCGTTCTTTGATATTTTTATCAGACAATGGGTCGTTTATTTCCTCGCTTAAACTCCGCAACTGACTTTTAAATTGAGTGCTTACTTTTAATAAAGTAACAATTCCTTCATCTTTAACCGTTGTTAATGGGTCGATAATATTTCCTTTATAGGATGTTTTATTTTGATAATACAAGTCAATCAATCGCCTTATAGGATATAGAAATCCGTGGTAATTTAGCAACTCATCTATCATATTTARTTGGTATTCTTTTTTAGAAATAGCCAAGGTTTTTTCATCTGGCATCTGCGCTTCAACATCATTTGTAAATGACTCTACCCGATCATCACTAATAATACTGCTCTCCTTAATTTTGGTCTTTAAAACAATCCCTTCCAAAGATTTACACCTACTCAATGCCACATAAGTTTGCCCGTGAGCAAAGGAAGCTTCGGCATCAATAATCGCTTTTTCAAAAGTTAATCCTTGACTTTTATGAATGGTAATTGCCCACGCCAATCGCAGCGGAATTTGCGTAAAAGACCCAATTGCTTTTTCATTTATTTTCTTGGTTTGGGCATCAATTGTGTAAGAAATATTTTCCCAAGTTTCCAACTTTACATCAATTTCTTCACCATCATCATTGCCAATTACAACAATATCTTCGTCATCAATAAAAGTGATGGTTCCAATTTTTCCGTTGTAATATCTCTTTTCTGGTGAACTATCATTTTTGATAAACATCACTTGAGACCCTTCTTTTAGARTCAATTCTTCTTGAGTAGGAAAAGAGTGTTCGTTAAACTTTCCTTCAACTTTTGCCAAAAATCTAAATGACTTCACCTTTAGTTTTTCCAACTCAAAATTATTGATTTTATCTGCTCTATTGTTATGAGTTGTTAAGGTGATGAAACCATCATTGGGTGACGGAATAAAATCTGGATTGTACTTTTTATTTAAAACTTCTGCTGATTTTTTACTGAGTTTCTTATTTCGGACTTCATTTAAAATAGCAATAAAATCTTCGTTCTCTTGCCTGTAAATATGTTTCAATTCTATACTTATCACATTGGCATTTTGAAATGATTTACTGCTAAAAAAGAAAGGTGTGTCATAATGCCCTCTTAATAATTCCCACTCATTCGGTTTTACTACAGGAGCCAATTGTTTAAGATCTCCAATCATCAAAACTTGTACACCTCCAAATACTTTTTGTCGGTTTTTATATTTACGTAATACTTGGTCTATTGCATCTAACAAATCGGTACGCACCATACTAATTTCATCAATAATTAATAAGTCCAAAGATTTAATAATATCAATTTTTGCTTTGCTAAATTTTCTTTGAAATTGGCTTGAATTATTTTGAGGCGCATTTGGTATGATGGGTCCAAAAGCCATTTGAAAAAAAGAATGAATCGTAACTCCTTTTGCATTGATTGCAGCAACACCCGTTGGGGCAACAACTACCAATCTTTTTAAAGAAGACTTTTTAATATTGTGTAAAAAAGTCGTTTTACCCGTACCTGCTTTTCCTGTTAAAAAAATATTTCTATCTGTATTTTCAACAAAACTTAACGCGAGTTCTAATTCAGGATTTTTTTTCATGCCAATTAATTATCCAACAAATTTAATAAAGAGAAAATGAAAATATACTTATTGATACATTTTTAATGATATAAGTATAATCTATTGAAATCTATAATGAT
>NVSL01000058.1 GCA_002401215.1 Flavobacteriaceae bacterium
CTGGAAACACCTTTTATATTCTTGACGAACCTACTACCGGATTACACTTTGAAGATATTAGGGTACTCATGATAGTGCTTAATGAACTTGTAAACAAAGGCAATACTGTATTAATTATTGAACACAATTTAGACGTTATAAAAACGGTTGATTACATTATTGACATAGGTTACGAAGGCGGAAAAGGTGGCGGTGAAATAATAGTTGAAGGCACACCAGAACAAGTAGCAAAACACGAAAAAAGTTATACGGCTCAATTCTTGAAAAAAGAACTAAATTAGCACGTTATAAAAATAATTAAGTATGAGAAAACAGCACCCTAAAGGATGGAATGAAAAAAAAACAAATGACTCTTGGGCAATCTTTAAGATTATGGGAGAATTTGTTAGTGGGTTTGAAAAAATGAGTAGTATTGGTCCTTGCGTATCTATATTTGGTTCTGCCAGAACAAAACCAGATAATAAATATTATAAATTAGCCGAAAGCATTGCCAAAAGCATCGTTGATGCCGGCTACGGCGTCATAACTGGTGGTGGCCCTGGRATTATGGAAGCKGGWAATAAAGGSGCWYMWMKWGSMRRAGGAACWTCKGTTGGSTTRAATATTGAAYTMCCWTTTGARCAACATGACAATCCTTATATWGAYKCWGATAAAAGCTTAGATTTTGATTACTTTTTTGTTMGAAAAGTWATGTTTGTRAAATACTCWCAAGGATTTGTRGTAATGCCTGGAGGYTTTGGSACMTTGGATGAAWTKTTTGAAGCRATGACWTTRATWCAAACAAAAAARATTGGWRMWTTTCCWATTRTWTTRGTTGGTWMWAAWTWYTGGRSWGGCYTAWTGRATTGGATTNNRARMMMACTTNTARWWRAKKWWGGWAMTATYAGYGAAAAAGATYTRGAYTTAWTTTSWATTGTYGAYACCGAARAAGAAGTKTTRSAWGTAATWGAYAMKTTCTATAAAAAATATAGTTTGAKKMMWWATTTTTGAAGTAAAAAATTACATTGAAAAAAGGAATAAAATTAACACTCGTCGGAATCACAATAAATTTATTTATTGCGGGGATTCTAATTATCACAACATTTGGAAAATTCAGCGACTTAACAGATATATTATCTGATTGGCCATTAAATTTGGGAGTTGGAATTTTAGCACTTTACATTTCTGGAAATTACATAGGAAAAAAAATTACATACCTTATTAATGAAAAAAAATGGAATTCAATTTTTACAGGTATAATAGGGTTATTAACAATTCTCATAATTGGAATATTCTTCGGGTCAACAGTTGGTTTTTTACAAGAAGGAATTAGAAATATAAATCTTGAGGATGGATTTAAAAATGCTTTAATCGACTATTATGTTAAACCATTATTTTGGATAATACTGTTTGGAATAATTCCAACTATTTTTATTGGAGGAATAATGGGCTATGGAATTAAAAAAACTTATTTTAATGAACGGAATGACCAAACAAACCTGTAAACACAACCCCATAAAAAGCATTTATATTTTAATTTCGTAGGTCAACTTTTAAACATATCTTGGGCGATGAATTAAAACAAACCAACTTCAATGTCTTTTTAATCAGAATTAGAAATAAAACCTCTCTATTCTTAACAAAAAGATAGATTTAAAAACAGATAGTGAATCCCATAAAATGAACGTAGTCGATTGAAACGAATTCTTATCATCACATTATTATTATCAACTTTTATTATTGATACAACTTCAGGTCAGTCTAATGAGACAACCATGAAAGTGATGTTGGATGCCGAAAATCATACCCTTCAAATTCAGCAAGAAATAGTTTTTTATAACAAATCGGACGTCGTTTTAGACACCATTTATCTACACAATTGGGCGAATAGTTTTAAAGACAACAACACTCCTTTAGCAAAACGCTTGATTGAAGATTATAACAAAGATTTATATTTTGCTAAAGATAAAAACAGAGGGCACAGCAACATCAACAACCTTTCTATTGATTATGAAACTGTAGCTTGGATTATTGATGATGATACTTCGGATATCATTGCTATCCCTCTAAACAAACCTTTAAACCCAACTGATTCCGTTTCAATTTCCGCTACTTATACCGTAAAATTACCTTCGGATAAATTTACGAGTTATGGCCGCAATAAAATCGCTTACAATTTAAGATATTGGTATCTGACTCCCGCCCTATATGACCACGGATGGAAGCTCATGAGCAATTTAAATATGGATGATTTGCTGATGGATTATAGCAAGTATAACATCACATTTACGGTGCCCGAACAGTACACCTTAAGCTCGGGCTTACATGATGTTGTGCAACATGAAAACGGATTAAAAACTTATCATTTATATGGTGATGACAGGATTGATGTTGAAATTAGTTTGAGTAAATTCAACGATTTTGAAATTTTTAATACAGATAAAATTGCGATTGAAACTAACATCCCTTCCAAAGAATTAGGGCCTATTGTAAAGTCTGATATTTTAAATCGTGAGCTCGCTTTTATTGAAAAATATCTGGGGGCATATCCTCATAAAAAAATCATGATTAATAAAATTACCTATGCTAAAAATCCGGTGTATGGTTTCAATCAATTGCCACAATTTTTAAGTCCATTTCCTGATGCTTTTGAGTGGGATATTAAAATGTTTAAAGCATTGACTAGAAAATATATCGATAATACCTTGTTGGTAAATCACCGAGAAGATATGTGGTTGGTTGATGGGATTCAGGCGTATTTGATGATGCAATATGTAGAAGAATTCTATCCAGAAATAAAAGCGATGGGTAACATTTCTAAAATTTGGGGAGTCCGAAGTTTTAACATTGCCAAGTTAGATTTTAATGATAAATATCCTTTTGTATATCAATTTGCTGCACGTAAAAATCTAGATCAAGCATTGACTACTAGTGCAGATTCTCTTTCAAATTTTAATCGAAAAKTTRTAAATAAATACAAAGCAGGATTAGGACTTCGCTACTTAGATGAATATTTGGGTGACAGTATTATCCCTAAAAAAATAAAAGAATATTACAATCAAAATCAATTGAAATATTCTAACAGTTCACAGTTTAGAGATTTATTAATTCATGAAACTGAAAAAGATATTTCTTGGTTTTTTGGTGATTATGTGCAGTCGAGTAAAAAGATTGATTACACCATAAAAAAGGTAACTGTTTTAAATGATTCTATAAAAGTTACTATAAAAAATAAACGCAACATGACTGCTCCTGTTGCGCTGTATGGCGTAAAAGGAAAGGATATTCATTTTAAAAAATGGATTACAAATATTGATTCTATCACATCAGTAACCATCGCAAAAAATGGTTTTGACCGTCTTTCATTAAACTATGAATATTTATATCCTGAATTAAATTTGAGAGATAACTGGAAAAAAATAAAAAACAAGTTATTTACAAGACCCATAAAATTGAAGTTTTTTAAGGATATCGAAAACCCATATTACAACGAGTTATTTTATACCCCAGAGTTTAAATACAATTATTATGACGGAATTCAATTTGGGTTAAGTCTCTCTAACAATTCTRTTTTAAAGAAAAATYTTATCTACAAAATCAAACCCTTTTATGGGTTTAAAGACAAAAGTATTACCGGAAGTTTTTCAGTTGCCTATCAAATTTTACCTGAAAATTCTAAGGTTTACAAATACCAGTTTGGACTTGCAGGCGGATATTCTCACTATGGTCCAAACTTAGCCTATCGCAAATTCACACCTTATGTTGCATTTAATTTCAACAGAAAAAGCTTGCGAGATGTTGGTGGTAGCGCAGTTGTATTAGCATATACTGATGTAAATAGAGACCCTGATCCAAACGGGCAGCAAAACCCAGAATCTAATAAATATGGCATTTTTAATGCTTCTTATAGTTATTCTAAACCAGAAATTATTCAGGATTTAAGATATACTGCCAATATTGAAATGGGTCAAAAATTTAGTAAWCTTACTTTTGATTTTCGTTACAGAAAATTAACGGATAGCAATCGTCAGTTCGATTTTAGAGGTTATTTAGGAACATTTTTATACAACAATACTAGCACAGATTTTTTTAGTTTTGGACTGACCAGACAATCAGATTATTTATTTAGATACAATTATTTTGGCCGCTCAGAAACTAGCGGATTCTTTTATCAACAATATATAACTGCAGAAGGAGGTTTTAAATCTGACCTTGAACAAAATTTTGCCAATCAATGGATTACCACTTTTAATTCTAGCATTGGACTTTGGAGATGGATAGAAGTTTACAATGATATTGGGTTTATGAAAAACAGAAATCAACCTGTATTTTTTGCGTATGAAAGCGGAATTCGTCTCAACTTTATTCACGAATTCTTAGAAGTATATTTTCCGGTATATTCAAATAATGGATGGGAAATTACACAAGATGGATATGGTTCTAGGATTAGATTCGTATTGACAATACATCCCAAGAAAATTATCAATTTCGTTAGAAGAGGCTTTTATTGATGAAGATAATTTAATAATTCCTATTAATTTTCGTAATCCATTAAATTATCTTAAATTTGCGTACTACTAAATTTGAGATATGATTTCAGAAAAAACTACTAAAACAAGCAAACAACTCTCTTTCGAAGAATTCAAAAAAGAAATTCTGAACGATTATAGAATTGCTGTTTTAAGTAGAGAATGTAGTTTGCTAGGTCGTAGAGAAGTACTTACCGGAAAAGCAAAATTCGGAATTTTTGGAGACGGTAAAGAAGTGCCACAACTTGCCATGGCAAAAGCCTTTAAAAAAGGAGATTTCAGGTCGGGGTATTACCGCGATCAAACTTTTATGATGGCAATTGGAATGCTAACTCCACAACAAATTTTCTCAGGATTATACGCGCATCCAGATATTAAAGAAGAACCTTTTTCTGCAGGTCGACAAATGGGAGCGCATTTTGCATCGCACAGTATCAATGAAGATGGCAGCTGGAAAAACTTAATTGAACAATATAATATTAGTGCAGACATGTCTGCAACCGCTTCGCAAATGCCAAGATTACTTGGTATAGGACAAGCATCAAAAATATATCGCGAATTAGATTCTTTAAAAAATCACGGAAAGAAATTCTCAAATAAAGGAAACGAAATTGCATGGGGAACCATAGGAAATGCAAGTACAAGTGAAGGCTTGTTTTACGAAACAATCAATGCAGCCGGAGTTTTACAAGTGCCAATGATTGTGAGTGTTTGGGATGATGAATATGGCATTTCAGTTCATGCAAAACATCACACCACAAAAGAGAGTATTTCTGAGGTTTTAAAAGGGTTTCAAAGAGATAAAAAAAATAAAGGATTAGAAATTTTTGTGGTCAATGGCTGGGATTATGTCCAGCTGATTGATGTCTATAACAAAGCCGCAAAATTAGTTAGAGAACAACATGTTCCCACTTTAATTCACGTGATAGAATTAACACAACCTCAAGGTCATTCTACCTCCGGATCTCACGAGCGTTACAAATCTAAAGAGCGTTTACAATGGGAAAAAGATTTTGATTGCAATGTTAAATTTAGAGAATGGATTTTAGATTTCGAATTAGAATCTAACGGAGAAATTTTACGTTTTGTTGAGGATGAGGATGTCCTTTTAAAAATTGAAATGGATGCGAAAAGAGAAGTATCAAAAGCAAAACGAGATGCGTGGAATGCGTATATCAATCCAATAAAAAAAGAACAATCACAGGCAGTTGCTTTGCTAAATAATGTTGCAGCAACGAGTAGTAACAAACATTTTATTGCCAAATTAACGAGTGACTTACAATCAATTAGCGAACCATCGAGAGGTGAAATTCACGCAACTGTTCGTCAAACTTTTGTTTATTTGACCAGTGAAAATTCTGTCGAAAAAACCGCCTTATTAAATTGGTATTCAGGAGAAACTAAAAAAACAGAAAAAATGTACAATACCTTTTTGTACAATGATTCTGAAAATGGAGTCACCAAAATTAAAGAAATAAAACCAAGCTATTCTGACGAAAAAAATCTTGTTGATGGTAGAATTATCATCAGAGATAATTTTGAAGCTATCTTTAATAAATACCCAGAAGTTCTTGCTTTTGGTGAAGATGTTGGAATGATTGGCGATGTAAATCAAGGGATGGAAGGTCTGCAAAAGAAGTTTGGAGAAACTAGAGTTGCTGATACCGGAATTCGCGAACCTACGATTATTGGTCAAGGAGTTGGAATGGCTTTGAGAGGTTTAAGACCGATTGCCGAAATTCAATATTTAGATTATTTAGTCTATGCGTTACAAACTTTAACTGACGATTTATCATCCTTACGTTACCGAACTTTTGGCAAGCAAAAAGCACCCTTAATTATAAGAACTCGTGGGCATCGTCTAGAAGGCGTTTGGCATTCGGGATCACCCATGTCAATGATTTTAGGATCCTTAAGAGGGATGGTTATTTTGGTTCCTAGAAATATGCAAAAAGCTGCAGGATTTTACAACACACTTTTAAAAAGTGATGAACCTGCTTTGGTGGTTGAATGCTTAAATGGCTACCGACTAAAAGAAGAAATGCCAACCAATTTGGGTGAGTTCACAACACCAATCGGGGTCGTAGAAACCATTAAAGAAGGTGCAAATATTACAATTATTTCGTACGGATCTACTTTGAGAATTGTACAAGAAACTGCCAAACAATTATTGCAGGCAAACATTGATGTAGAAGTTATTGACGTGCAAAGTTTATTGCCTTTTGATATCCATCATGATATTGTAAAAAGTCTTATAAAAACAAACAAATTAATGATTGTTGATGAGGATGTTCCAGGTGGTGCATCAGCATATATTTTACAAGAAATTTTAGAAAAACAAAACGGATATCAATATTTAGACAGCAAACCAACTACGGTTACTTCTAAGCCGCATCGCCCTGCTTATGGGTCGGATGGTGATTATTATTCGAAACCAAATAGCAACGATATTTTTGAAGCAGCGTATGAATTAATGCACGAATCAAATCCGTCGAAATATCCTAAACTATTTTAGTTTACAAACTAGACTAATTCAAAAACCTGCAAACTCTAACTAATTTTGCAGGTTTTTTTAACTTTTTATTTTCTAAAGAATCAGTATATTTACAACTAATGATAATAGGTCATCAGTTCGAGAAATTTTTGATAAAAAATTGTAWCGAGAACCTACTAACATATCTTTCAAACAAATTGTATTTTATATTCATTTAACCAAATCATCATGAAAAAAGCAAGCCTACTCTTAATTTTTATCTTTTCAATTTCGCTAACATTTGCTCAAGATAGAATTATTAATGTCGATTCTACTGTCACTACAAAACATCAAACTACGATCAACGGTAAATCGATTCCATATAGTGCAATAACAGGTACACAACCAGTTTGGGATAACGATGGAAAAGTAATCSCATCTCTTTTTTACACCTATTATCAACGAACAGATATCAAAGACAATAGCAACAGACCGCTACTAATTTCTTTTAATGGAGGTCCTGGTTCGGCATCTGTTTGGATGCATGTTGCCTACACGGGTCCAAAAATTTTAAATATTGATGACGAAGGATTCCCTGTACAACCTTATGGCGTGCATTCCAATCCAAATTCGGTATTAGATGTTGCCGATATTTTATATGTGAATCCAGTAAATACAGGATATTCTAGAATGGTGAAAAATGAAGAAGGTAAGTATCCAGACCGTAAAAAATTCTTTGGAATCAATGCTGATATTCGGTATTTAGCTGAGTGGATTAACACTTTTGTTTCTCGTAATAACAGATGGAGATCCCCAAAATATATTATTGGCGAAAGTTATGGAGGCACACGTGTTGCAGGTTTAGCGGGCGAATTACAAAACAGCCAATGGATGTATTTAAACGGAGTGATCATGGTTTCTCCTGCGGATTATTTGGTATTCGAATCGGATGTACCCGTTGCTACCGGAACCAACATGCCTTATTTTACAGCGGCAGCTTGGTATCATAGAATGCTACCTGAGGCGCTTCAATCAAAAGATTTGACTGCTATTTTACCCGAAGCCGAAGACTTTGCTCTAAACACATTGATGCCTGCTTTGGCAAAAGGAGGATTTATTTCTGATGCAGAAAAAAATAAAGTAGCAGAAAAAATGGCATACTATACAGGACTCTCTAAAAAATCAATTCTTCAAAATAATTTGGATGTAAGCACTTCCTTTTTCTGGAAGGATTTATTGCGTGATAAAAATGGAACTACTATCGGACGATTGGATTCTAGATATATCGGAATCGACAAAAAAGAATCTGGTGATGGACCAGATTACTCGCCAGAACTTTCTTCGTGGTTGCATTCTTTTACCCCTGCAATCAATTACTACATCAGCGAAGAGCTGAATTACAAAACTGATTTAAAATACAATATGTTTGGTGATGTGCACCCTTGGGATAGACGCAATAACAATACCCGCGAGCAATTGCGAGGGGCAATGGCAGCAAACCCAAATTTACATGTGATGTTTCAGGCAGGATATTATGATGGAGCAACTACATACTTCGGATCAAAATACTCGATGTGGCAAATTGATCCAAGCGGAAAAATGAAAGACCGCTTCGAATTTCATGGTTATAGAAGTGGGCACATGATGTATTTGCGTAAAGAAGATTTAAAAAGTGCCAACCAACATATTCGTGAATTTATTTTAAAAACGATTCCGAAAGAGGGAGTTGGCGCGAAGTATTGATTTTAAATAATCTCTCCTGCAAGGTTTTCAAAACCTTGTAGGTGTTTTATAAAACCTCAACCATTAACTCAGATGATTCATTAAGTTGTTCCTATAAAAAGAAAAAATCAGAATAAATAACTACATTTGTTGAAAAGCAATTGMYTAWKKMCWAWTYMACMWRATWKRKYRWRATAWMKMYRKAKMMRARMKYTRGKARMSCWAKWAWWAAMRRMASSMRMATCTCAGTTTATGATATTTTAACATGGCTTTCTAATGGGATGTCTCGAAAAGAAATTTTAGCAGATTATCCCGAACTTTCAATTGAACAAATAAATGCTTGTTTATCCTTTGCTGCCAAAAAAGAGCAAAGACGTTTATACGCTTCATGAAATTACTTTTTGATCAAAATATTTCCTTTAGGCTTCTTCGTAAAATAAATGACTTGTACCCAAATGCAAAACAAGTTAAAAATCTTGGGCTAGAAAACTCATCTGACATTGAAATTTTTGAATATGCTAAAAAGAACAATTTCGCCATTGTTACTTTTGATTCTGATTTTTGTGACTTGAACATTATAAAAGGATTTCCTCCAAAAATAATATGGATTAGAACTGGAAATACCACAACCAAAAATTTAGAAATTATCATTCGATAAAAATCTGAATTAATTAATTCATTCTTAACTGAAAATTATGGTTGTCTCGAAATAATTGATTGATTATAATCTCTCCTGCAAGGTTTCAAAAACCTTGTAGGTATCTTTTTAAAACATCAACTCTTCAACAAAAAATTCCCCACAGCACATTGCAAACATTTTTGTTTTTCGCAATAGTTTCTTTTTAACTGCAACAAAGCCTGCGAATCAAAAGCGTTTTTAGAATTAATTTTCAGATCATAAAAATGAGCAATCAMRYKATWWWTWWYTKSWWTKRMWTKMWRAATCNAWTWTGMYAAATTNTRATTGKTWKMATTTMWSATKCWGWTTTAAATACACAAACTTTAGTGGAATGATCGTATTAATCAACAATAAATCGATAAACGATTTTGTCAGTTTCTTGATTCGCTTTGTAGATTCTTTTTCAAAAGTATAATGTGTTTGCCAAAACTCAGAAGTTGAAATAGAAAGATACTTATAAAATTCATTTACTGTTTTGAGTTGTATCAATCCAGAAAATAAATTTTGTTTTGAGCTATACAAACTCGCTAATTGAGAAATCCGAATCGTGGGGAAATTTGGTGGTCGCAATCTAAAATATTCCACCTTGGTCCTATCAATTTTTGGCAACTTATATTTCTTTTGCTGATACAGGTATTCTTTTTTCAACAGAATAAAATATGCATTCTCACTTTTAGTATTCAGCATCCCTAATTGACCAAAAAACAAACTCTCAAGATTAAACTGTTTTCCACTTTCTTTTCTGACGATTGAGAAATCTAATTGTTGCGCCATTTCAAAAAAGGAATTGGCATTTACTTTCAATCCAAAGTTTTTAGCCAAGAGCTGAAATAAAACTGCTTCCCAATTGTTGTTAGACTTACCCAATAATTCTTCAATTAAAAAAGCTTTTTGTTCGAGTCTTTCAAAATACAAACGCTCTTTCCAATTGTCAATTACAAAGTCATCAACAAACGAAATATCTTTTTCGCAATTGATCCATTTTTGTTGTTTCGAAAATAATTTATGATAGGTGTTTAGTAAATCCTTTGAAACCAGTTCCTGTAATTCCAATGTGGGAATCACAGTATTATCCTTTGTAAAAACTTCCACATCATGCTGCCAAACCACATGTAAAATCACGTTGTCATAATTAGCATCTTCTTCGTGATGATGCACATACCAATCCGAAGATTTTACATGAATCTCAACATTCCCCGCCCACAGCTGATTGTTAATCCGAAGTTGAGCATTAAAGAAATCGGGGCCAGAATTCACATTCGCATCCCCTACCGAAATAATATTGAGCACATCTCCGTTCGCTGTTTTTAAGTCAGCAGAATAAAACAATTTATACTGCCACAAATAATGTAGTAAATCTTCCTTCATAGCAAATTGAAAGTTTAAATTGAGTTAAATTAATGTGCGTCAGTTCGAGTGATTTTTCGAAATAAAATGGAGAAAAATAGTATCGAGAACTTATAAAATATTCTTCTCGACACCAATTTCATTAACTATCGCATTGAAATTAACTCGAAGTGACGGTGTATATCAAAATTACAATGACTCAAAGGTACATTTTTTATAGCCGCATAAAAAATTGTGATAGTCTTAACGGCTAAAAAACACTAATTTTTCCGTTCTTTGTACTACAGTAAAAAACCAACTCATGAGTAGTATAAAACATCTTGAATGGCGCTATGCCACAAAGAAATTCGACACAACAAAAAAGTTGAGCGAATCGCAAATAGGTATCTTAAAAAATGTATTTAATCTCACCGCAACTTCTTACGGGTTACAGCCTTTAAAAATGTTGGTGATTAGTAATGATGACATCAAAAAACAACTTTTTGAGCATTCGTATAATCAAGTTCAGGTTGCAGATTGCTCGCATTTATTGGTGATTTGTATCAAGACAAATGTTGATGGCGATTATGTAGATGAAAAGTTTGATTTAGAAATAGTAATTAGAGGCACTGAAGAAGAAACCCTCAGCGGGTTTAGAAACTTTTTAAAAGACAATATCAATAATAAATCAGAGGATGACATTGAGACTTCCAACAAACATCAAGCTTATATTGCTCTCGGAAATTTAATGACCGTTTGTGCTTTTGAGCGAATTGACTCCTGCCCTATGGAAGGATTTAATCCGCAAAAATTTGATAAATTATTAAACTTAAAAGAGCAGGATTTAAAATCTGTTTTACTCTTACCTGTTGGATTTAGAGCCGAAGATGATTTTATGAGTCAACTAGAAAAAGTGCGTATTCCTATGGAGGAATCTGTGATTGAGATGAAATAAAGCTGACCCTTGAGCGGAGTCGAAAGGTGAAATTTAGTAGATGAAATAAAGTGAGACACAAATTTCACTGATTTGCACGAATAAAATTTAGTATAGAAATAATAAGACCCTGAAACAAGTTCAGGGTATCAAAATAAAAACACATGAGTAACGAAGTAAGAAACTTAGAGCCAAAAAATGTTTGGAAACATTTTGCAGATTTAAACGAAGTGCCAAGAGCATCAAAAAAAGAAGCGCAAGTAATTGCCTTTATGGTGGCATTTGGAAAAAAATTAGGATTGGAAACAATTGTAGATCCCATCGAAAATGTGATTATTAAAAAACCGGCAACTGCAGGCATGGAAAATCGCAAAACCATTGTGATGCAAAGTCACCTCGATATGGTGCATCAAAAAAACAATGAAACTGTTTTTGACTTTGATACTGAAGGCATTAAAATGTATGTTGATGGCGATTGGGTAAAAGCTGATGGTACCACTTTAGGTGCCGATAATGGTTTGGGAGTTGCCTCAATTATGGCGGTTTTAGAATCGACTGACATCGCACATCCAGCTATTGAAGCTTTATTTACTATTGATGAAGAAACTGGAATGACTGGTGCTCAAGGATTGGAAGCTGGTTATTTAACTGGAGAAATTTTATTGAATCTAGACACCGAAGATGATGATGAAATTGGCGTTGGGTGTGCTGGTGGTATTGACATCACAGCAAATAAAAATTATACGGAGCAACCTGTTCCAGAAAATACAACAGCTTATAAAATTACCGTAAAAGGTTTGCAAGGTGGACACTCTGGAATGGACATTCACCGTGGATTTGGGAATGCTAATAAATTGATGAATCGCATTTTGAATGCTACTCAATTTTATTTGTTCATCTCTGAAATTGATGGTGGAAGTTTGAGAAATGCAATTCCGAGAGAAAGTAATTCGGTTGTAGTTTCAGAATTTCCTTCTGAAATGATGGAGGCATTTGAGAATATCAAAACAGCAATTTTAAATGAGTTTTCAACAATAGAAAAAGATTTGGTAATTGAGATATCGGAAACTAAAAAACCTAAATTCATGCTTTCACCTAAAGATCAGAAAGCACTTGTAAACTCAATTTATGCTGCTCACAATGGAGTTTTCAGAATGAGTCCAGATATTGCTGATTTGACAGAAACCTCAAACAATATTGCGCGAATCATTGTAAAAGACGGTGCAATTAAAATTGGATGTTTAACAAGATCATCCGTAGAAACTGGAAAATGGGATTTGGCATATACACTCCAAGCAGCTTTTGAATTGGGCGGATTTAATGTCATTTTTTCTGGTTCATATCCTGGTTGGAAACCAAACCCAGACTCAGCTATTTTAAAAGTAATGTCGAAATTATACGAAGATATGTTCGGCGAGAAGGCAAGTATTTTAGCGTGTCACGCAGGATTAGAATGCGGATTGCTAGGAACCCATTATCCAGAAATGGATATGATTTCTTTTGGCCCAACCATTAAAGGAGCGCATAGTCCAGATGAAAGAGCGTGTATCAGTTCTACTCAAAAATACTGGAAATTCTTACTTAATATTTTAGCGAATATTCCTGAGAGAGTTTAAAACCTCATCGTCAATTCGAGTGAATTTTACGATTGTAATGAGTGAAATTTGTATCGAGAATAGCATCACTAACAAACTGTTCTCGATACAATTTTTCTCCTAATGTCAAAAAATCACTCGAACTGACGGTTTACAGATATTCTTAATAATACCCATCTTAAAAACTAACAACCTGTTAACATCTTCTACTTTCAAAACTCATAAATAATTGTATTTTTATAGCTTGTAAACCTCAACTTATCTATGGGAAAAATAATAGCAATTGCAAATCAAAAAGGCGGTGTGGGCAAAACCACAACTTCCGTAAATTTAGCAGCATCATTGGGCGTACTAGAACAAAAAGTATTGCTGATTGACGCCGATCCACAAGCCAACGCAACGTCAGGTTTAAATATTGATGTTGATAGTGTTATCAACGGAACTTACCAACTTTTAGAACACTCAACACTTGCAAAAGATGCGATTGTAAAAACCGATTCTCCTAACCTAGATATCATTCCTGCACACATCGATTTGGTGGCGATTGAGATTGAATTGGTCGATAAAGAGGAGCGCGAATACATGCTAAGAAAAGCAGTTGAATCTATTAAAGATGATTACGATTTCATCATTATTGATTGTGCACCTTCTCTTGGATTGATAACTTTGAATGCGTTGGTTGCTGCGGATTCAGTGATGATTCCGATTCAATGTGAGTATTTTGCCTTAGAAGGATTGGGAAAATTATTGAATACTGTAAAAGATATACAACGCATCCATAATAAAGAATTGGATATTGAAGGGTTGCTTTTGACGATGCATGATTCTAGATTGCGATTGTCAAATCAGGTAGTAGAAGAAGTAAAAAAACACTTTGAAAGTATGGTTTTTAAAACCATCATTCAACGGAATGTACGTTTGAGTGAGGCGCCGAGTTATGGCGAAAGCATTATAAAATACGATGCCACTAGCCGAGGAGCAGAAAATTATATTAATTTAGCCCACGAAGTGTTAAAAAAGAATCAAAAATAAATGGCAAAGGCTACAAGAAAACAAGCAATGGGTAGGGGTTTATCTGCCTTATTACCTTCTAATGACGAAACTACAATTAAGAATTTAGTAGGTTCTATTATCGATTTAGAGTTAGATGCTATTGAAATAAATCCGTTTCAGCCAAGGTCTCATTTTAACGAAGAAGCCTTACAAGAACTCGCGAGTTCTATCAAAGAAT
>NVSL01000059.1 GCA_002401215.1 Flavobacteriaceae bacterium
CCGTAAGAAGGGTAAATCATATAACAACCTTTTTCAGATGCACATGAATAAGAAACCGATTTTACATAAGTTTTTCTCCTCTTTGGTGTTGTCTTTCTTCTCGCCTTTCCAACTGGTTTGCCAACGAGAAGTGCATATCTTCTTCTTGCAAGTAGGTTTCTTCTTTTACGTCGCTTTTCTAATATTGCATTAGTTAACTTCTTTCTTGCCTTTCCAACTGGTTTACCAGTTTTAAGCGCATATCTTCTTCTTGCAAGTAGGTTTCTTCTTTTACGTCTACTTTCTAACATTGCCTTAGTTGGTTTTTTTCTTCTACGCATAGGCTCTACTTTTTCCTGTCTTTAATATTAAGACATTTCAATTGAAAAGTTATGATAAAGGATAATACAATATATTTAATATTCAATTTTTTACTTTCTATATAGTAATTATGTCTATTGAGAAAAAATGTTGTAAAAATAGATTATTACAACATTTTATTATATTTCTCAAATAATATCATATATTTAGCTTTCAAATCTTCATTTTTATTTTCTAAATCTTTTACTTTCTTATTTAATTTTTCATTTTCTTCCGAATAATTAAATACCACACCCAACAGATTTGCTATTATAGTATGTTTATCGTATATATCTAATTCTACAATCTTCTTATGAAATTCTATGATATGACGCCACAAATCTCTACATCCGGATTTGTGTTTTGCTACTATTTTGCACCCATCTATTAAAAGTTTACACCCTTCTATTGCACACATTTTACGAAATATTGTATCTTCTATACATATGGTTTTCCACCCTTCATTCATTATTTTTATACCTTTTCCAACCTTAATTCTTTCTTCTTTAGTTATAATTAATTTTTTACTACTTGTTTTTAGCTGTAACAAAACAACTAAAAAACAAACTGACTCCAAAAGTCATCCACAAAATAAAACGAGGGATGGGCATCGCATTGATGATTTTTGGACTGGCATTGATCTCCAATGGATTTATACCACAAGAGCAAATGAGTATTGATGCAATTTTTGAAAATATTTAAGAGAAATTGTTTATTTTTTCTACTCACTTAAAAGTAATCTCAAACTAATTAACACCGTGTTTTTTAATCCAATAGCGAGTGTAACTATTTTTTAGTTACGATTATTGATGTATATTTGCACATGAGCAAAATCGAAAAGCTATTGCTTAAATTTAAAACAATTCCTAAAAATTTAACGTGGGATGAACTGATCAAAAWRWYAMATCAWWWARKWTMWKWWRWWRMMGTTAAAAAAGAAAAAACAGGCGGTTCTAGACGAAATTTTGTGAATGCGGAATTAGACATCATCAGCTTGCACAAACCGCACCCATCCTCAATTGTAAAACAATATGTTATCCGACAGTTATTAGAAAAAGTAAATTTATAAGATGAAAAATTATCTAGAATATAAAAATTATATTGGGACTGTAAATTACGCCAACGAAGACAATATTTTTTATGGCAAAATAGAAGGTATTAATGATTTAATATCTTTTGAAGGTGCTTCTGTAATCGATTTAAAAAAAGGATTTGAAGATGCTGTTACCGATTATTTAGAGTCCTGTAAAGAAATTGGGAAAGAACCAAATAAAACATATAAAGGTGTTTTTAATGTTAGAGTTCCAAAGGAGACACATCAAAAAATATCAGAAATTGCCGTTAAAAAAGGAATGAAATTAAATGAGTTGGTGAATAAAACCTTAGACTATTTGGTTAAAAATGAGGATGCTGTTTTAGAGTAATTTTGTTTTTGGATCACTTTTTTTTAATAATTACTCGATTCAACAAATAAACAATTTTATCGCCTTTTATTTCTCCGCTTATACTTATTCTGTCTCCTTGGCTCTTTCTTTTCAGTAATCGTTTCGTCAGAAGTATTTCGTGCTTTTTTCCCTTTGAATTTTACTCTAGAAGTTTTTACCTCTATAACGGTATCATCAAAAGTGTTTTTGGTTTTACCCGTTTTATTTTTCTTCCAACTATTATTTTCTGGCAACAAAACATCTAATAAATCTCCTCTGCCTAATTTACTCAAGGTGCTTTTTATCCACGCTTTGTTTTCTTTTTTATACCAAAAGAAAAAACGATGCTGCTCTTCTTTTTCCTTTTTTGATTTTGGAGTGTGCATTCGTTTCATCGTATAAGGATGATATCCGCTGTAATAAATAACCGTTGCAACCGTCATTGGTGTTGGGGTAAATCCTTGCACTTGCTCTAATTGAAAGCCCATATCTTTTGTTTCGGCTGCCAAATTTGCCATATCCTCAACTTCACAAGCTGGGTGATTTGAAATAAAATATGGAATCAATTGTAGCTTCAATTTTTCTTTGATATTGATTTTATCAAAACGCTCTTTAAACAGATGAAAATATTTAAATGATGGCTTACGCATCAATTTTAAAACAGGGTCTGAAGTGTGTTCTGGTGCGACTTTTAATCGACCTGAAATATGATTTTTCATCACCTCTTCGGTGTATTCATCCAATTCTTTTGGATCCGCATTTTTATTGAATTCTGGCACCAACATATCATGTCTAATTCCGCTACCAATAAATGATTTTTTAATCTTTGGATGCTTATCAACAGCCTGATATAATTTGGTTAAAGGTTTGTGAGAGGTGTCTAAATTGCTACATATCACTGGCGAAATACAAGAAGGAGCAACACACTTATCACAGATAGACTGTATCTTCCCTTTCATTTTATACATATTTGCTGATGGTCCGCCAATATCAGATAAGTAGCCTTTAAAATCAGGCATATTTGCAACGGTATCTACTTCTTTTAAAATAGATTCTTGACTACGACTCGCAATAAATTTCCCCTGATGTGCCGATATGGTACAGAAACTACATCCACCAAAACAACCACGGTGAATGTTGATCGAAAACTTAATCATTTCGTAAGCAGGAATTGGTCCACGCTTGTTGTATTTTGGATGCGGCAATCTTGTATATGGCAATTCAAATGAAGCATCAATTTCATCTTCGGTCATCGTTGGGAACGGAGGATTGATTACTAAAGTGCGGTCACCAATATTTTGAAAAATTCGTTYTGCAAAAATTTTGTTTGATTCTTGTTCTATAGTTTTAAAGTTCGATGCAAATGTTTTTTTATCCTTTAAACAAGCTTCATGGGAGTTGATGGTAACATCTTCCCAGTTTTTATTTTTAGGGATATCATTTTCATTATCAACAAAAACAGCTGTTTGTTTGATGGTTTTAATACTCTCAAACGGAATCCCTTTTTGCAACAATTCAACCAATTCTCGCAAGGGTTGTTCTCCCATTCCATACACCAACATATCGGCTTTAGAGTCTTCTAAAATTGAAGGTTTGAGTGTGTCACTCCAATAATCATAATGGGTAACTCTACGGAGCGATGCTTCGATGCCACCAATCAAAACAGGAATATCAGGAAACTTTTCTTTTAAGATATTTGAATATACCGAGGTTGCATAATCGGGTCTAAAACCTTTATCACCATTGGGCGTGTAGGCATCTTTATCACGACGTTTTTTGCTTGCTGTATAGTTAGAAACCATCGGATCCATACACCCACCAGTAATCGCAAAAAATAATTTTGGAGTTCCTAGCTTTTCAAAATCTTGCAAATTATCGTTTACACTTGGCTGTGGTACAATTGCCACACGCAACCCATAACTTTCTAAAATACGACCTATTACTGCAGGCCCAAAAGAGGGGTGATCTACATAAGCATCGCCAGAAAAAAGAATGACATCGAGGGCATCCCATCCTCTAATTTTGACTTCTTTATTTGTGGTTGGTAACCAATCGGAAAGTTTGTGATTTTGCATGGGGCAAAGGTACGGTAATTATGGTAACCAATTTTTTGTATCTTTGTTAACAAAGCTATAAATCATGACAACAATCACGATTAAAGAAGGTAAATTATCGAGAACCAATTTTGAAAGTTTATCTGACTTGCAAGATTACCTAACTTTAAAATTATTACAAAAATCAAATAGTTTTTCCGATTCTTTTAAAGCAGAACTCAATAATCGAGAAAAAGAATTATTGGCTGATAAAACTAAAGGTGTTTCTTGGGATGCTGTGAAAAGCAAGATTTCGTCAAAAAAATAATTGATGTCTTTTTTAATAATTTTTCATAAAAAGGCTGAACTGGAATTATTAGAAAGTTTTGATTGGTACTCTAAAAGAAGTGTGCTTGCTGGCGAAAAATTTAGTATAGACATTTCTAATGGAGTAGATTCTATTCAATTAAACCCTCTTTTATATCCTATTGTTTATGGAGCGAAGCGGAGGTTTAATTTAAATAATTTTCCGTTTTCAATTATATATAGCATCCGTAAAAAAACTATTTTTATTCTTTCTGTTTTTCATCACTCAAGAAATCCTAAAATTTGGAAACATAGATAATAATCTAGGCTTGGTTCTTAATACAAAAATCATGAACTTCGCTTATTTGTGCTGAACCTCATTTCAGTATCGGTCGCTAAAATAAATTTAAACTTACCATATCTTAACCATTGGTAACACATTCAGTATATGAGTTATAAAGAATCGCTTGAAAAAAATTTTGACGAACTTCTTAGAAATCGTTCCGAATTGTTAGGTTTCAAAATTTATAAAAAGCAGCATTATGAATTTGGAGGAGCATTTATCAAACTAAAAAACAAACAACTTAAAATTGAACTTCTCAACGATCGAGGAGTAATCACATTAGAACTTAGTTCTTCAAGTGGTGAAGAGCTCTATTATAGCGCTGAATTAATTGCATCCTACCTTGAACTTTGTAAAAAAAGAGACCATGAATTATCAAAATGGGAATGGAATAAAATCGCAAAAAAGAGAATTGGCTTAAGTGAACAGATCAATGTATTTTTTAAAAACTACCAAATACTTGTAGATATCTTTTCAAAAAGAAACTTCAAATCAACTACTAAAGAACTAGACAAACTCGCGACAGAAGCACACGGATGGAAAGAAAATGCCTCCCAATACTAAATAAAACCAATGCTTAACCATAGCTTTTTCTATTTTTGAACGTGCGCTTTTGCATGCGACATTCAAGCTCTCCGAACGTTGAGGTCTTCGGAAATCGCACTGTTTTCATTTTAACCGATAAGCGCAACCAAAAAAGCACCCTCGAATTTCGAGGGTGCTTTTTAATTATATAAACTTTCTGTTTATTTCTCTACTTTCAATACTTCTTTAATAACACGCTCTAACTCTGCTTTTGGCAAAGCTCCTTGTGCCATTTGTGGTTGTTCTCCTGCTGGGATAAACAACATTGAAGGGATGCTRCGGATAGCAAATGCAGCAGATAATTCTTGCTCTGCCTCCGTATCTACTTTATAAATATCTACTTTTCCTTCATACTCATTACTTAACTCTTCTAAAATCGGAGCGACCATTTTACAGGGTCCACACCAATCTGCGTAAAAGTCTATAATTGCAGGTTTATCACCTTCAAATTTCCACTCTTTATTTTTTTCGAAATTAAAAACTTTTTCTAAAAACGTTTCTTTTGTCAATAACTCAGTCATAATATTTTATTTTAAACTTCTTATTTGACGACAAAGATACAGTGAACTTACATTGCTTCTTGTAACAAAAGTTACGCTATCATTTCATCAAAATATATGAGACGATTGTATTATTTTTGCGGGATGTTAAAGCTCAATAATATTTCGTTTTCTTATGATAATACTCCGGTTTTACAAAACATTAATTTTSATRWYWRWRTARKWKARYWMCYMKSKWWKWTKKGMKAAAGTGGCTCGGGAAAAAGCACTTTACTCAAACTTATTTTTGGTGAATATGATTTAAGCAAGGGACAAATTTATTGGGGAGACAAAGAAATTTTAGGACCAAAATACAATCTTATTGTAGGATATGATTTCACCAAACACGTAACACAAGAATTTGATTTGATGCCTTATACAACTGTATCAGAAAATATTGGCACCTTTCTTTCTAATACAAACCCAATTAAAAAACAGCAACGAATCTTAGAATTATTAGCAGTGGTAGAAATGACCACTTTTGCAAAAGTTAAAGTGCTAACTTTAAGTGGAGGACAAAAACAACGTGTCGCACTTGCCAAAGCATTGGCAAAAGAACCCGAATTACTTTTGTTGGATGAACCCTTTAGTCACATCGATAATTTTAAAAAACAATCTTTAAGACGGAGTATTTTTAGCTACCTAAAAGAGAAGAATATTACCTGTATTATGGCGACTCACAATCATGAAGATTTGTTAGGATATGCTGATACGATGCTGGTTTTAGACAATGCCAAAATTGTTGATTATGGAGTTCCAAATACTATTTATAACAATCCTAAAAACGATTTGATTGCGTCATTTTTTGGTGAGTTTAACAAGGTTAAACCCTACGGATATGTGTATGCACATCAACTAAAAGTGGTTGACACTTCCGACTTAAAAGCAACAATAAAATATTCTTATTTTAAAGGAAATCACTACCTAATTGAAGCAACTTTAAATGAGAAATCAATCTTTTTTGAGCATCGAAAAAAGTTAAAACCAATGGAAGCTGTGTTTTTAAAAGTTGTAAAAAAACCTATATAACTTGGGTAATTTTAATGTCATTTTCTCGAAACGAAACAACATCATTTACTTCTTTACCCAGCATTAGTTTTCCGATGGGTGAGTCTGTTGAAATTACAAAATAAAGTGTTCCGTCAATTTTTATTTGCCCCATACTAATTGCTAAAAAATAAGTAGCAGTATTGGTTTTTATTACACTTCCTAAACGTACTTTTTTTGAGGAAGTATCGCAATTTACTCTTGCCAACTGTTCCTTCATTTCTGTAACAATAATTAATTGTTGACCCGCTTTTTCCATTTCTAATTGCAACATTGCTCTACCAGTTTCATGCTTATCTCCTGCAGAACTTTTGGTTTCAGAATTCAATGCATCTTTGTTAGATTGAATTGTTTTTTCAATCGATTTTAATTTGCTATTTACAAATTCTTGACAGTGCTTGTATAATTTTTGTTTGATGTTCATTTGTGTTTTTTATAAAGACCTACAAGGTTTTTGAAACCTTGCTGGATAATTTTTATTTGTCATTGCGAGGAGGAACGACGTGGCAAYCTCATTATTAATAATCTTCCTAATTCTTATTAAACAGATAACTTCGTCATACTTTCTCGTACAGAAGCTAAACTAATTCTGCTATTTCTTTTCCTATCAAGCTTCCAATTGCAATGCCCATTCCGCCAAGGCGAACACCACAATACACATTGTTAGAAACTTGTTTTACAATCACTTTCTTTTGCTCTCCAACACCCATAATCCCACTCCAACGATGTGCAACTTCTACTTTTTTATCTGGTAAAATCACCTCTTTTAAAAGTGATTCTAACTTTTCCTGAATCAATTCTGTTGTTCCAAACTCAGCAGTTTCTTCGGCTTTAAAATCTAAGTTTCTACCTCCTCCTAATAAAATTCGATTGTCAATATTTCTAAAGTAATAGTAGCCTTCATCCAAATGAAAAGTCCCTTTGATGTGTAAATTATCGATAGGCTCGGTAATCAAAACTTGCGCTCTAGCAGGTTGTAATTCTTCCTCTAAAAATTGATTTGCAAACCCGTTTGTTGCGATTATAATTTTATCAGCTAAAAAAGTAAAATCATTGTTTAGTTGAACATTTCCAAAATCATCGATATACGAAATATCCGCATTATTTAAAATTTTGATCCCTAAAGATTGCACCTTTTGTAATAAGGATTCCATCATTTTTCCTGTATCAATCTGACCTTCAAATTTATTATGGATTAATTGATTTTTGATGGTTTTAAATTTGAATTCATTTGTAGAAACTGAAAACACCTCATCCTTAAAAATGGGTTTTAAATAGTTGTTGATTTCATTCATTTTAGGAACACAATTATCAAATAAATCAGAATCTTTATCAAACAATTCATAACCTCCTAATTGTTGAAAACCGATATTTTTATCGCCCAAAGTTTTACGCAAAAGAGACAATCCATTCCAACGCTTTTCAACCAAATCAATTACCTCTTGAATGGAATGATTTTTTAAATCACTGCTAATTTCTGATAGGCTTCCAAAACAAGCAAAGCCTGCATTTTTGGTACTCGCTCCATTTGGAAGTTGCCCTTTTTCTAAAACTAAAATATTGCTTTTAGGGTATTTTTCTTTTAGATGTAGTGCCGTTGAAAGTCCGACAATTCCGCTACCAATAATAGCAAAATCTACGTTTGTAAACCATGATTTTATTTCCCAATAACTGTAATTCATAAATCAATATTTAGGTCTCGACTGCGCTCGACCAGACAAAAGATAAGGGTGTCACCTCGAGCGCAGTCGAGAGGTCAAAAGTCTAACTTCAATTGAACATCAATTACCTTCTCTTTCTTTTTGGTATTGATATTTAAATTGGTCACTGAAATTCCCAGTAACCGTACCGAATCTTTCATCCTTTCTTTGTACAATAATTCTTTCACGGTTTCTAATAAAATATCTTTATCCTTTATAAAAAACGGAAGTGTTTTACTTCTAGTTTGTTGTGTAAAGTCGCTGTATTTTATTTTTAGTGTAACTGTTTTCCCTGCTAATTTAGATTTTTTTAAGCGATGCTCTAATTCATCCGCAATTTTTTCTAATCGCTCTAGCATAAAAATTTCGGAAGTTAGATTTTTCAGAAAGGTATGTTCAGCAGCAACAGATTTTGTAATATGATTTGGATTTACTTTCGCATCGTGAATTCCTCTAACAATTTTATAATAATGCCCTCCTGATTTTCCAAAAATTTTAGTGAGAAACTCCTCTGACTTTTCTTTTAAATTTTTACCAGTGAAAATTCCGAGGTTATACATTTTAGTGGCTGTTACTTTTCCTACGCCATAAAACTTTTTAATATCTAATCTTTCTAAAAATAATAATGCTTCTTCTGGTGATATTGTTTTTTGCCCATTTGGCTTGTTAATATCCGATGCTACTTTGGCAATAAATTTATTGTATGAGATTCCTGCAGAAGCTCTCAATCCTAACTGAGAATAAATTTTTTCTCTAATTTCTTCGGCAATTAAAGTTGCTGATGGATTTCCTTTTTTATTGATGGTAACATCCAAATAAGCCTCATCTAAAGACAGAGGCTCCACCAAATCGGTATATTCAAAAAAGATAGTGCGAATTTGCTTAGAGATTTCTTTATAGCGAGAAAATCGAGGAGGGACAAAAATCAACTGAGGGCAATTTTTTCTTGCAATTACTCCGCTTATGGCAGATCTAACCCCAAATTTACGAGCTTCATAACTCGCTGCAGAAACAACACCACGTTCGCCACCTCCACCAACTGCAATGGGTTTTCCTCTTAAATCAGGATTATCTAATTGCTCAACAGAGGCATAAAAGGCATCCATATCTACGTGAATTATTTTTCGGTATGTGGTGTTATTTTCAGTCACATAACAAATGTAAACTAAAACAGTATTTTATTTATGTATCTTCGGCATCTAATTTTAAACCAAAAAAAATGAAAAAAGTACTATTTATTTTATCGATTGTTTGTTTTGTTGGATTTACAAACTCAGCAAATGCACAATCATTATCAAAAATGAAAATGCCTACATCGGTAGATTCTGATGCGCAAATGAAAGCGATGTTCGATTCGCCAGATGTTCAAAAACAAGTGAAAGAACAGTTGATGAAAAATCCTGAATTGAGAGATGAAGCCATCAATTATTTAAAGGATAATCCTGATACCAGAAAACAAATGGTTGAGGTGATTAAAAACAACCCGAAGGCAAAAAACAAAATTATGCAATATATTCAGGACAATCCTGAATTGATAAAAAAGGCAATGGATTATATTAAAAACAATCCCAAGCTTTTGAAAAAAGCAATGAGTTTAATCGGAATGTAAATTCAGATTTATATCAAAAAATAAAAGGCTGCAATAAATTAATATTGCAGCCTTTTTATTATTTATCGAAGATTATTATACCACTCCTTGCGCTAACATTGCATCTGCAACCTTAACAAAACCAGCAATATTTGCTCCTTTTACGTAGTTTACAAATCCGTCTTCTTCTTTACCATATTGGATACAAGAATCGTGAATGTCACTCATAAWAGCTTTTAATCTTTCATCAACTTCTTCGCGAGTCCAAGAAATACGCAATGAGTTTTGCGACATCTCTAAACCAGATGTTGCAACCCCACCAGCATTGGATGCTTTTCCGGGTGCAAATAATATTTTTGCGGTATGGAATTCATGAATTGCTTCTGGAGTAGAAGGCATATTAGCTCCTTCTGCAACACAAAGACATCCGTTAGAAATCAATGTTTTTGCAGCATCACCGTCCAACTCATTTTGAGTAGCACATGGCAAAGCAACATCACATTTAAGAGTCCAAGGTTTGCCACCTTTTACAAAAGTTGCCGAAGGATATTTTTCTAAGTATTCAGAAATACGAGCTCTTTTCTCATTTTTTAAATACATAACGTGTGCTAATTTATCAGCATCAATTCCGTCAGCATCGTGAATGTATCCAGAAGAATCTGACATAGTCACAATTTTACCACCCAATTGCGTAACTTTTTCAGCAGCATATTGAGCAACATTTCCAGATCCAGAAATCACAACTGTTTTACCAGAAAAATCTTGACCTTTAGTTTTTAACATACTTTGTGCAAAATATACGGTTCCGTATCCTGTTGCTTCTGGGCGAATTAATGACCCGCCCCAAGTTGTTCCTTTTCCAGTAAGAACTCCTGTAAATTCGTTTCTCAATTTTTTATACATCCCAAATAAGAAACCAATTTCTCTTGCTCCAACTCCGATATCTCCCGCAGGAACATCGGTATTTGGTCCAATATGGCGACTTAATTCAGACATAAAGCTATGGCAAAAACGCATGATTTCATCATCCGATTTTCCTTTAGGATCAAAATCAGATCCACCTTTACCACCACCCATTGGTAATGTTGTCAGCGAGTTTTTAAACACTTGCTCAAAGGCTAAGAATTTTAAAATACTCATGTTTACTGATGGATGAAAACGCAGTCCACCTTTGTAAGGTCCGATGGCAGAATTCATCTGAATTCGGTACCCTCTGTTTACATGGATTTCTCCATCATCGGCAACCCAAGAAACGCGAAATGTAATCACGCGTTCTGGTTCAACCATTCGTAATAAAATATTTTTACCGTAATAAATTTCCTTATCAACGATATAAGGAATCACCGTTTCTGCTACTTCATGCACTGCCTGTAAAAATTCTGGTTCGTGTTGATTTCGAACTTTTACTAAGTCCATAAAATCTGAAATTACTTTTTCCATAATTTTGAAATACTTTTTTTGAGTTTTTATCAATTTAAAGTGCAAATATAATTAATTTGGTATTTACAAAATCCTTTTTAGTCTTTTTATTACCTTATAATATCATAATTTTTTTAGGTGATAATTCTATTGATTTGTTTGATGATGTTTCTCAACAAAAAAATGTAAATTTGCCCTCTAATTTGAAGAAAGAAAATGAAAGACAAGGTTTCGAAATTAATTGATGATGTTCAGGCATTTAATGCCGCTTCAAAGGAAGAAATTGAAGCGTTCAGAATTAAATATTTAGGAAGTAAGGGTTTGCTTAAAGAGTTATTTACTGAGTTTAAAACAGTTGATAACGCTATTAAAAAAGATTTAGGACAAGCCTTGAATAAATTGCGGAATTCTGCAGCTGATAAGGTGAAAGAATTGAATGAATCTTTGGAAAATTCACAAACTTCAAAAAGTTTTTATGGCGATTTAACGCGTCCGTCAGAACCGATTGAGTTGGGTTCTCGTCATCCTATTTCGATTGTTAGAAACAGGATTATTGAGGTCTTTTCTAAAATTGGATTTACGGTTTCTGAAGGACCAGAAATAGAAGATGATTGGCATAATTTTACGGCGTTGAATTTGCCAGAATATCACCCAGCAAGAGATATGCAGGATACGTTTTTTATTGAACAAGATCCGGATATTTTATTGCGTACACACACCAGCTCTGTGCAGGTGAGATATATGGAAAATAACAAACCGCCAATCAGAACTATTTCTCCAGGACGCGTGTTTAGAAACGAAGATATTTCTGCAAGAGCACATTGTATTTTTCATCAAGTTGAAGGTTTGTATATCGATACCGATGTTTCATTTGCCGATTTAAAACAGACTCTTTTATACTTTACAAAAGAGATGTTTGGGAAGTCTAAAATTAGATTACGTCCTTCTTATTTTCCTTTTACTGAGCCGAGTGCAGAGGTAGATATTTACTGGGGATTAGAAACCGAAGTGGATTATAAAATTACAAAAGGTACAGGTTGGTTAGAGATTATGGGTTGCGGAATGGTAGACCCAAATGTGTTGAAAAATGCCAACATTGATCCAGAAAAATATACCGGTTACGCCTTTGGTATGGGGATAGAGCGCATCGCAATGTTGTTGTATCAAATACCAGATATTAGAATGTTTTATGAAAATGATGTGCGTTTCTTAGAGCAGTTTAAGTCGGTGTTGTAAACGTCACTGCGAGGAATAAAATGACGTGGCAGGCTCATTAAACAGATTGCCACAGTAAATTTTCAATTTATTTCGCAAAGACAAAAAGATACTGAAACAAGTTCAGCATAAATGAAAAAAGATATTCAAATTCCTGAAGTTTCTAACGTTTTTATGGCAGTTGTAAAAGAGTACAACGACGTTTATAAAACCGAAGATTGGAACGTGTATATCATCAACAATAAACAGGTTGATTTAGAAATGGTATTGATTGTTTCGCGTGGTTTTAATAAGGAAGATGCTACTTCTAAGATGCGTCATAAAATTGAAAAATTACCCGCTAATTCTTTTGCAAAAGTAGAGATGATTCAACCAGAATTGTTCAAACTCAATAATGAATTTAAAGTTTCTTTTTTTGAAGGAAATAGCATGTTTGACAAAATATTTTTATTCAAAAAAAACACCCTAAATGAGGGAGCTTTAAGAGTTGTTTCTTTTTTAGATAAAAAAGGAATTTTGTTGAAATAGTGTTGTTTTTAGAACGCTGATAACGCAGACTTTTTATGATTTATACAGATTTATTTTATCTACAATATAACCTCTGTTACTGGTCATCAAACTTCCAGCAAATTATTAATCCAACAAATCAGTTAGCTTTTTAAATTGTTTTTTAGGGTTTTTACCCTCGTATAAAACTCGGTAAACAGTATCGATAATCGGAGTCTTCGCTCCATTTTTTTGATTGATTTCAAAAGCTGATTTTGTGGCATAATATCCTTCGGCAATCATTACCATTTCCATTTGAGCCGATTTTACGGTATAGCCTTTCCCAATCATATTTCCGAACATTCTGTTTCTACTAAAGGTCGAATATCCAGTCACTAATAAATCACCCAAGTAGGCTGAATTATTAATATTACGTTTCATCTTGTGCACCTTTTTAATATAGCGTTTCATCTCTCTAATCGCATTTGACATCAAGACAGATTGAAAATTATCACCATAACCCAAACCGTGTGCAATACCTGCAGCTATGGCATAAATGTTTTTTAACATCGCAGCATATTCGGTACCGATAATATCATCAGAAACTTTTGTTTTGATATATCTGCTTGATAATTTGTCAGCAATAAAGCTAGCTTTTTCTTGGTCAATACTCGCAATAGTTAAATAGGATAATCGCTCTAAAGCAACCTCTTCAGCGTGACATGGACCAGTAATAACTCCGATATTTTCAAAAGGAATTTGCATTTTATGATGAAAATGTTCGCCAACAATTAACCCTGATTCTGGGATGATTCCTTTAATGGCCGAAAACAATATTTTACCTTCAAGAGGAGTTGTAATTTTATCTAGTTCTGTTTTAACAAATGCCGATGGAATTACAAAAACAAGATAATCAGCATAGGCAATCATCTCATTAATATCACTTGATAATTTGAGTTGATCTGTATCAAATTCGACCGAGGTTAAATACTTTGGATTGTGTTTATTCTCTTTGATATATTCTAATGATTGCTCATTTCTTACATACCAGCCAACAGTTTCTAGATTTTCACACAGCATTTTTACGATAGCTGTTGCCCAACTACCAGAACCAAAAACAGCAATCTTCGATTTGTTATTCATTTTTATATTATTTGATTATCAAAAGGGTTCTACCACGAATGTTGTGGAATTGCTAAATTAGCAAAAAAAAAATATGTTTTCAGAACAGTTCTTTGATTTGCTATTAAATTATGGTGATGATTGG
>NVSL01000060.1 GCA_002401215.1 Flavobacteriaceae bacterium
GATTTGTGGCCATACATTCGTATTCATTTTGTGCAACAAAATGTGCAACACCACTTTTTGAACCATGAGTCATAGCTCCTCCAAGATCATCAAATGAAATTTCTTTCATTCTAATTAGTTTTTGATACTCAGACGATGCTGTAAAAATTTTAGGGTTCCAAAATCCATACTTTATTGCAGATTTTTTAATTTTATTAATAGCAGGTGTCTTGGTCGGATTTGGTTCTAGATACGCCGGAGGATGTACTTCTGGTCACGCAATTGTTGGATTGAGTAATTTAGAAATGCCTTCCTTAATATCTGTCATCGGATTTTTTATCGGAGGATTAATTACCACATGGTTTATTCTACCTCTCATCTTTTAAAACGATTAAAATGAAGAATATAAAATTTTTAATTATCGGAGTTTTATTCGGGATTGTTTTAAGCAAAGCCGAAGTAATTTCTTGGTACAGAATTTATGAAATGTTTAAATTCCAATCTTTTCATATGTATGGAGTGATTGGATCTGCAGTTGCTTTAGGAATCATTTTATTTTACTTTTTTAATAAAGGAATGATAAAATCGTATGTAGGAAAACAAATAGAAATAGAACCGAAAAAGACAGGATTCTCTCGGAATATTTTTGGAGGGATTATCTTCGGACTCGGCTGGGGGTTGGCAGGTGCTTGCCCAGGACCTATGTTTATCCTTTTAGGAAGAGGCGCATTGGCAATAATTATTGTGATTTTAGGAGGACTTTTAGGAGTGCTTTTATACCACGCATTAAAAAGTAAATTACCACATTAAAAAAATAAATCAACTTTAAAAACTTATAAAATATGAAGTACGGCTTTGTAATTGACAATCGAAAATGTATTGGTTGTCATGCTTGTACCACAGCTTGTAAATCGGAACACGATGTACCTGTCGGAGTCAACAGAACTTACGTCAAGCAAGTTGAAAAAGGAGTCTTCCCCGATACCCGAAGAATTTTTTCGGTAATGCGTTGTAACCATTGTACCGATGCACCTTGTGTGACCATCTGTCCTGTGGAAGCACTTTATACGCGTGATGACGGTATTGTAGATTTTGACAATAATCGTTGTATTGGTTGTAAATCGTGTATGCAAGCTTGTCCTTACGACGCTTTGTATATCGATCCAGATACGCAAACTGCTGCAAAATGTAACTATTGTGCGCATCGTGTAGATGTAGGTCGAGAACCTGCTTGTGTTACAGTTTGTCCAGAACACGCAATTATTGCAGGCGATATGGATAATCCAACTACAGAGATTTCACAATTACTGGCTAAACAACAAGTTAAAGTCCGTAAACCTGAAAAAGGAACGCAGCCTAACTTATTTTATATCGACGGTGATGATGCTTCTTTAAATCCTGAAGCAACAGACAAATCAGGAGATTGGTTATGGAATTCACAATCTCGTGGTGTAGGACACTTTGCAAAAGCTGCTGAARAAATGATGCATACCAACGACGATATCGATTTACTACAAATGACGATCGATAACGAAATTGAATCGGCATATCAGAAAAAAGAAACCGAAAATCCAAATTATATAGATGTATTAACTGGAAAAGCTCGTAGAGTTTATGATACTCCAGACAAAGGTATTCTTTGGGGTTGGGAAGTTTCAGCTTATGTAACTACAAAAGCAGTTGCAGCGGGAGCATTTTTAATTCCGTTTTTAGCAATGATACTGGGTTACGATTTATCTGATACTACCAAATTATGGTCAGCAGGAATCTCCTTAGTATTCCTTTCATTAACAGGATTATTCTTGGTGATGGATTTAGACAGACCCGATCGTTTTTTAAACGTATTACTAAGACCACAATGGAATTCTTGGTTGGTAAAAGGCGGATATACCATTACGATCTTCGGATTATTAGTAACCATTTGGGGAGCAATGACCTATTTTGAAATTCAAACAGGAGAAACTATTTTACTTTGGATTACTGCATTTTTCGCTGTGATGTTAGCCATTTACACAGCTTTCTTATTTGCACAAGCAAAAGGTCGTGATTTTTGGCAAAGCCCTTCATTGGCATTACATATGTTAGTGCATAGTATAATGGCAGGTGCAGCAATATTTGCTTTGGTATTATTAGTTTCAGGAACTGAAGACTGGATGTCAATTTTAGGAATGGTAATGATTATTGCACTTTCAGTAAACCTATTTACAATGATTACTGAATTAACAATAACGCACCCAAGTACCTCAGCAGATATGGTGGTAAAAATGATTACCAAAGGAAGATATAAAAACCTATTTTGGTTTGGAGTTGTGTTTGTAGGTAACGTATTGCCATTAGCATTATTAGTATTAATGCCAAGTGCAATGACACTAACTATTGCAGCAGTATTGATATTACTAGGAATATATGCTACTGAAAAGATTTGGGTGGAAGCTCCTCAAAGAGTGCCTTTAGCATAAACTGAAGCCTTCGTGAAACTTCGTGGTTCTTTGTGAATCTTTGTGTTACAGATATTTCACAAAGCTGCTCAAAGAAATCACAAAGACACACAAAGAAAAGTTTAATTGACATTAAGTTATAAATGATAAGATTCCATCCCGACAGTTCTCGGGATTTCGGAATGACAAAATAGAATAAATCGCAAATAAATATGGGCTACAAGAAACCGTCTTTTATTGAAAACATAGCAGAAAAAATAGGAATCATTCCAAATCTGCACAAAGAAAAGTACCAAGAATTTGATGGCGATATGCGTCATTTTACCGATGCCGAAGTTGCTCAAATGTATGAGAATTTTCCGCCACCAGAAAAATGGGACAATTGGGTAGAATACGACCCAAAAGCGTGGCCAAAAAAGAAAAAAGTAACCTATCAAATTGTACCAACMACTTGTTTTAAYTGTGAATCTGCTTGTGGATTAACAGCTTTTATCGACAAAGAAACTCAAGTAGTAAAAAAGTTTGAAGGGAATCCTCATCACCCAGGGAGTAGAGGTAGAAACTGTGCTAAAGGGCCAGCGACTATTAATCAAATTACCGATCCAGATCGTATTTTATTTCCGTTAAAAAGAAAAGGAAAACGTGGTGATGGAGGTTGGGAACGTATTTCTTGGGATGAAGCTTTAGATACCATTGCAGCTCGAATTCGGAAGGCAATTAAAGAAGGTCGTCATAACGAGATTGCCTATCACGTAGGTCGTCCAGGACACGAAAAATTTATGAATTGGATTCTTCAAGGTTGGGGAATCGATGGTCATAATTCACATACCAACATCTGTTCTTCGGGAGCACGTTTTGGTTATAATATTTGGTACGGTTACGACAGACCATCTCCAGACCATTCCAATGCAAAATTTATTTTATTGATTTCTGCGCATTTAGAGTCGGGACATTATTTCAATCCACACGCACAACGTATTATCGAGGGAAAAATGAAAGGTGCTAAGTTAGCAACTATGGATCCTCGTCTTTCCAATACGGCTTCAATGAGTGATTATTGGATGCCAACGTATCCAGGAACCGAAGCAGCTGTTTTATTAGCAATGGCTTTGATTATTTTAGAAGAAGGATTGTACAATAGAGATTATCTTGAAAACTGGACCAACTGGAAAGAATATTTAAGAGCATTACACAGCGATAAGGAAGTTACTTTCGAAAATTACATCGTTGGAATGATTGAAGAATACAAAGAATTTACACCTGAATATGCTGAAAGTGAATCAGGAGTAAAAGCAGAAACCGTTGTTGAAATCGCTCGATTGATTGGTGAAGCAGGCGAGCGTTTTGCTTCTCATAACTGGCGTGCTGCAGGAGCTTCTAACCTTGGTGGTTGGGGCGTTGCACGTTGTTTACATTTCTTAACTGTATTAACAGGTGCGGTTGGTGCAAAAGGAGGAACTTCTCCAAATTCTTGGAACAAGTTTAGTCCTACGCAACCAAATCCGCCAAAACCACAAAAAGTATGGAATGAACTTCATTTCCCTAAAGAATATCCTTTAGCATTTTTTGAAATGAGTCAGTTATTACCGCATTTCCTAAAAGAAGGAAGAGGGAAAATGGATGTTTATTTCTCAAGAGTATTTAATCCTGTTTGGACCTATCCTGATGGATTTACTTGGATGGAAATGTTTCAAGATGAAGATAAATTCGGATTGCATACTGCATTAACTCCAACGTGGAATGAAACTGCTTTTTATGCAGATTTTGTSYTKCCRATGGGAYTRGCWTCMGARCGTCACGATNTTAAWTMNTTATGCTACKCAYGGWGGWACTTGGGTKGCMTTYCGTCAACCKGTTTTAAGAGAAGCWGCRCGTAGAAAYGGAAAASMAGTTRAAYTTACYTAYGAAKCMAATCCKGGWGAAGTTTGGGAAGAAGATGAATTCTKKATWGAAYTATCWTGGMGAATTGACCCWGACGGAAGTATGGGAATTCGCAAGCATTTTGAATCGCCATACCGACCAGGAGAAAAAATTAAAATTGGAGAATATTATCAATATATATTTGAACGTGTTCCAGGATTACCAAAAACTGCCAAAGCAGAAGGCTTGACCGAATTAGAATATATGCAAAAGTATGGAACCTTTGAAATTGAAAAAGGAGAGTCCTATAAAATGAATGAAAATTTACTTACTAAAGAACAATTAGAAGGCTCGGAAGTTGATCCTGTTTCAGAAGTAGTCCGTAAAAACGGAAAAGACATCGGTGTAATGATCAAAGGTGAAGCAATGGTCGGTTTCCCAACACCATCTCGTAAAAACGAATTTTATTCACAAACAATGGTCGATTGGAAATGGCCAGAATATGCAGTTCCGAAATACCTAAAGTCTCATATTCATTTAGATAATCTGGATAAATCAAAAGGCGAATATGTATTGATACCTACATTTAGATTGCCGACATTAATTCATTCAAGGTCTGGAAATGCTAAATGGCTAGTAGAAATTTCCAATAGAAATCCAATTTGGATGCATCCAGATGATGCGGCGAAATGGGGATTCAAAACAGGAGATTTAGTAAAAATGAATACCGATATWGGWTATTTTATAGATAAGGTTTGGGTAACACAGGGAATGAAACCTGGTACTGTAGCTTGTTCGCATCATATTGGACGTTGGAGAAGACCACAAGATAAAACAGGAAATCGTTGGGCAACCAACACCGTAAATATTGAAGGTGACGGAAAAGGAGGTTGGAAAATGAATACCATTTCAGGAATTAAACCATTTGAATCGGAAGATAAAGATTCCAAACGTATTTTCTGGAAAGATGGTGGAGTTCATCAAAATATTACCCACGCTGTTCATCCAGATCCTATTAGCGGAATGCATTGTTGGCATCAACGAGTTCGGATTGAAAAACCTGGGCCAGAAGAAAACTATGGTGATATTTTTGTAGATACTAACAAGTCTCACGAAATATATAAAGAGTGGATGAAAATGACACGACCAGCACCAGGTCCTAATGGAGAACGAAGACCACTTTGGTTTAAACGKGCWTTTAGACCMGAWGAWTCTACTTATTATATTGATAAAAAAGAAGAGTGATTTTCTAAATTGACGTTGGTTAAGACTCACACCGTGACTCCAAGTCACGGTGTGAGTAATTCAAAATAAAGATTAAGAGGTGAATAAGAATTATTAAAATGATATTAGAAAAAGGATATTTATATCATATTTACAACCAAGGTAATAATCAACGAAATATTTTCTTCAAAAGAGATAATTACCTCTTCTTTCTAAATAAATTAAAAAMAMAMWTRAMWMMYTANGYAGAKATWATTGCCTKKTGTWTMATGCCAAATCATTTTCATTTGATGGTGTTAATTCGTGAAGAGCAAATAGTTGTAGATAATACTCACACCGTGACTTTGAGTCACGGTGTGAGTAAAACACGTACAATAAATGACTCAATAGGTATAATACTCCGCTCCTACACAAGAGCAATTAATAAACAAGAAAAATTTACAGGAAAGCTTTTTAGAGAAAAAACTAAATCCGAATGTCTAAATTGTCCAAATGGAGTTACGCCAAATTTTTTTATTGAAAAAGGAGTGACTTCTATTAATATTAAAGAATCAGAAAAACAATATCCACAAGTTTGCTTTAACTATATTCATCAAAACCCTGTAAAAGCGAAGATAGTTTCAGATGAAACAGATTATGAATTTTCATCAGCAAAAGATTATGCTAATTTAAGAAATGGTACATTGATAAATAAAAATGTAGCATTTGAATATATAAATTTTTAAGAATAATTAACTCACACCGTGACTCGAAGTCGCGGTGTGAGTAGAAAAATAATTAAATGCTTCATAAAATACTCCCATTTCTAACGTGGTTACCATTAGCAAAAAAATCGTGGAAAGATGATTTAATTGCAGGAATTACGGGAACTATTATTGTAATTCCGCAAGCAGTAGCATTTGCAATGATTGCAGGAATGCCTCCAATTTATGGGTTTTATACAGCAATGTTAACTCCTGTAATTGCGGCTGTTTTTGGATCATCCTATCATTTGGTTTCAGGTCCTACCACTACGAGTTCCATTGTTTTATATTCTATTATCAGCAAGTATGTTCATCCAGAAACTGATATTGAGGCTTTTGTTTCATTAGCGATTTTATTGTCGTTTATGGCGGGAATTATCAAGCTTTTTATGGGATYGGCAAGAATGGGGAAGTTGGCAAGTTTTGTTTCAAATTCAGTAATTATTGGATTTTCAGCAGGAGCTGGAGTACTCATTGCTTTTAAACAATTAAAGCATATTTTCGGGATTGAAGTCCCTCAAGGAAGTTCTTTTTACAATATTGTAAGTTATATAATTTCACATATTTCTGAAACTAATTGGTATGCATTGGGTGTTGGAATGATCACTTTAGGAATCGCTTTATTGATTCGGAAAATTAAAAAAATCTCCAAATTGTATATGTTGGCTGCGATGATTTTGGGGAGTCTTTTTGCGGTTTGGTTGGCTCGATATTCCATTTCAATAGAAACCGTAGGAACCATTCCTTCCAACTTACCACCTTTTAAAATGCCTGCATTTGATTTTGATAATATGCGAATGCTAACCACAGGAGCTATTATTTTAGCTACCTTAGGATTGGTGGAAGCTTCAGCAATTTCTAGATCAATTGCTTTACATACACATCAAAAATTAAATACCAATCAGGAGTTTGTTTCACAAGGAATCTCGAACGTAGTATCGAGTTTCTTTTCTTGTTATACCAGTTCGGGGTCATTTACACGATCAAGCATTAATTACCAAGCAGGAGCTAAAACACCAATGTCTGCAGTTATTTCAGCAGCTGGATTGATGATAGTGGTGTTGCTTTTTGCAAAGTATGCAGCGTTTTTACCCAAGCCTGCAATGGGAGGAATAATATTATTGGTAGGTTACAATTTAATAGATTTTGAGCATATTAAAAAAATAATCAAAAGTGGAAAACGAGAATCTATCGTATTTCTTGGCACTTTTGTTGGTACCTTATTTTTAGAACTGGATCAAGCATTAATTATCGGRATATTTATTTCACTATTCTTTTATATGGAGCGCACCTCAAATCCAAATATTGCTACTTTGGCACTCGATAAAAAAGGGCGACTAATAAATAGTATACGAGATTCAGAAGCTATAGAATGTTCGAGTTTAAAAATTGTAAGAATTGATGGTTCACTTTATTTTGGATCGATCGAAAAAATATCAGATTTATTTTCAAACCTATACAACCTGAATGAGACCCAACACCTTTTAATTGTTGCTGATGGAATTAATTTTATTGATTTGGCTGCTGCTGAATGGTTGACAAGTGAAATATTGAAATGGCAAGAAAATAGAGGAGGAGTTTATATTTCTGGATTAAAAATGGTCAGTCAAGATGTACTAGAAAAAGGAGGCTTTAAATCAAAATTGGGTCACGATATTTTTTATAAATATAAACGTGAAGCAATTACATCAATCCATAAAAAGTTTGATACTCCTTGTAAAGTCATTGCATTTGAAGATTGTAAAGGAAATTCTTAAAATGGTATTTGTGCTAAAAGTTATAAAAARTAAAGTACTATTTATTTAAATTTGCACTTCGAAAAACTACCCTRACCTAATAGAAAACTATACATGGTTTTAAAAAATATGCTGCCGATTTTAGATTGGCTTCCTAATTATAAAAAGGATTGGCTTAAAGGCGATATCGTTGCTGGATTAACGGTAGGCGTGATGTTGATTCCGCAAGGAATTGCCTACGCACTCATTGCCGGATTACCTCCCATTTACGGATTGTACACAGCAATGATTCCGCAAATTGTATATGCGATTTTTGGGACTTCAAGACAATTAGCTGTAGGACCTGTTGCGATGGATTCGCTAATTGTAGCAGCAGGAGTTGCAACTTTAGCACAAATAGGGACTGATCAATTTGTAGAGTTTGCTATACTTTTAGCGTTGATGATGGGGGTTTTACAAATCGCATTCGGAATGTTTCGACTCGGGTTTTTGGTCAACTTTTTATCAAAGCCTGTAATTAGCGGATTTACATCAGCAGCTTCATTAATTATTGGGCTGAGTCAACTAAAGAATTTATTGGGAGTAGATATAGCAAGAAATAATCGCCTTCAAAATTTGTTGACAGAGGCTTTTCAGCACATCAGCGAAATACATTGGATCACGTTTTTAATTGGCGCACTATCAATTATTGCAATCATTTTGATAAAGAAATATGCGAAGAGAATTCCCGCAGCTTTAGTGGTAGTAATCATTTCGATTTTAGTCGTAAAGTTTTTTCATTTGGATGAAATGGGTGTCGCGATTATTGGTGAAATTCCACAAGGATTACCAGAGTTCAGAATTCCACATTTTGATATGCAGATTCTTTCTGATTTAATGCCAATCGCATTTACCTTATCATTCATCGCTTTTTTGGAAGCTATCTCGGTGGCAAAAGCGGTTGAGACAAAACATACAGAATATAAAGTTGTTCCGAATCAAGAGTTAATTGCCTTGGGATTGGGGAATTTGGTAGGCTCATTTTTTCAAACATATCCTGCAACAGGAGGTTTCTCTAGAACAGCAGTAAACGAACAAGCCGAGGCAAAAACCCCTTTAGCAGCTTTAATATCAGCCTTTGTGGTTGCGCTGACATTATTATATTTAACGCCAGTATTCTTCTATTTACCAAAAACAGTTTTAGCAGCAATTATCATGGTGGCCGTTTTCGGATTGTTAGATTTTAATGTTCCTAAAGAGCTTTTGAAATATTCTAAAAGAGATTTGGTTATTCTGAATGTCACCTTAATTACAACAGCAACAGTTGGAATTAAAGAAGGGATTTTAGTAGGGGTTGTTTTATCCTTAGGAATGTTGATTTATAAAAACACAAAACCACATATTGCAATATTAGGAAGGATTCCGAATACACATTTTTATCGAAATAAGAAACGATTTAAAGATGTAGAAATTGAAGATGATTTATTAATTGTTCGGTTTGATTCACAATTACATTTTGCAAATACCACTTATTTTAAAGATAAGTTATATGAATTTTCTGCTTATAAAGGCGATAAACTTAAAATGTTAATTATTGATGGTGAGAGCATCAGTAGTTTAGATAGTAGCGCCATTTACGCCTTATTTGAGGTGTTAAAATATTTTAAATACAAGAAAATAAAAATTGCATTTACAGGGTTAAAAGGACCAACAAGAGATAAATTGATTGTCTCTGGCTTTATGGAAAAAGCAGGTGAGAATCTCTTTTTTATGGGAATTCAAGATGCTGTTGATTGGTATCAGACTGGAAATCAAAAAGATAATTTTGGAAAATATTTAAATCAAAAAAATTAATTTTATCTTAAAAAAGAACTAATTGTAACAAATGTTACTAAGTATATTTTAAATATTTAGTAGCTTTATCAATTAACAATTTAATTATTAACCAAATACATTATAGAAGATGAAAGTAGAACAATTATTTACAGGTTGCCTCGCAGAGATGGCGTATTATATTGAGTCGAATGGAGAGGTCGCAATTGTTGATCCGTTGAGAGAGACCGAACCTTATTTAAGAATGGCAGAAGCCGATGGTGCAAAAATTAAATATATATTTTTAACCCATTTTCATGCAGATTTCGTTTCGGGTCAATATGATTTAGCTCAAAAAACGGGCGCTAAAATTGTTTTTGGACCAGGTGCTACAGCAGAATATGATATTTATAATGGGGCTGATGGAGAAGATTTTCCGTTAGGAGATGGTAAGCTAACCTTGATACACACACCAGGGCATACGATGGAATCCTCCTCGTATTTGATTACAGATGAAAATGGAAATACACCATATGTTCTTACAGGTGATGCCTTATTTATTGGTGATGTTGGGCGTCCAGATTTAGCTGTAAAGCAAGGGACATTAACAGAAAAAGATTTGGCAGGATTTTTATTCGACTCACTTCGTAACAAAATTATGAAGTTGCCAGATGATATTATTGTATATCCAAATCACGGTGCGGGATCTGCCTGTGGTAAAAATATGAGCTCAGAAACTTTTGATACTTTAGGAAATCAAAAGAAAACAAATTATGCGTTGAGAGCAGATATGACTAAAGAAGAATTTATTGCTGAAGTAACTGCTGGTTTAAAACCACCACCACAATATTTTCCTAACAATGTTAGAATGAACAAATCTATCAATGTTAGTATTGATACAGTTTTACACAAGGGCACAACTCCGTTAGATGCGGCTACTTTTAAAGAAATGAGTGAGCAAAAAGATGTGTTGGTTGTAGATACTAGAACAAAAGATTCCTTTACAAATGATGGTACAGTACCCGGTGCATGGTATATTGGTATTGATGATAGCTTTGCCCCTTGGGTTGGCGCTTTAATTGCTGATATCAATCAAAAAATAATATTTATTGCAGAGGATGAAGTGCGTGTAAATGAAATAGTAACTCGTTTTTCTAGAGTAGGATATGACAACACGATGGGGTATTTAGCAGGTGGAATTAAAGATTGGATTGCAAATAGATTTCCAATTGATAAAATAGGATCTGTATCAGCATCTAAATTTGTTGATTTGTTAAATGAAGGTAAAATTGAAAAGCCAATGGATGTGAGAAGAGCATCAGAATATGATTCTGAACATGTTGTTGGCGTAGAGAACTTTCCACTAGATTTTATTAACAGTAATTTTGCAGAGATAGATACATCTAAAGAATATTTTTTGCATTGTGCATCAGGGTTTAGATCATTAATTGCCGCTTCAATATTTATGGCAAATGGTGTAGAGAAAGTTACTGATGTTAGAGGAGGCTTTAACGATATTAAAGAAACAAAAGCAAAATTGACAGAATTTGTTTGCCCTACAACATTGTTGTAATGCAAATTAATTTTAGATTTATTAAAGCGGCAAAAGCCGCTTTTTTATTGCCTAAATTCAAGAAAAAAATAAAAAATACTAAATTGTCGTTTATTGTAACTTTTGTTACTTTTATAGAATGTAACAAGTATTAATTTTGGGGTTTAATAATAAAAAATAGTACCTTTAGAGTCCTGTTAGAAATCCTTTATTATAGTTGGGATTAAAAGGAAAAGGTTTTTTTAAAGAGATAAGTTTAATGCGTTTTACAACAATTTTATCTGGTCTTAGAAAATCAACAATTGAATAATAATAAATATTTTAAATAAATAGATTATGGCAAATAAAAAGCATCAAGTAGTTTTTATTGGTGGCGGTTCTGGAACAATGATGGGAGCATCACAACTTTTAAGATACAACAAAGGTGGTAAATTAGACGTTGCAATTATTGAGCCTTCTGAGACTCATTATTATCAACCAGAATGGACTTTAGTAGGTGGCGGAATTAAATCAAAACCGAGTACTGCAAAGCCAATGAAAGATGTGCTGCCAAAAGCGGCAACTTGGATTAAAGATTATGTTGAAGATATTGATCCAGACAATAATAATATCACCCTAAGAAGTGGAGATGTAATAGAATATGAATATTTAGTTGTTGCACCTGGTGTTGAATATAGATTAGATTTAATTGAAGGTCTTACTGAAGCAATGGGTAAAAACGGAGTTTGCTCTAACTACATGGATCCTGATTACACTTGGGAATTACTACAAAACTTTAAAGGAGGTACGGCTTTGTACACGCAACCTACTACACAAATTAAATGTCCAGGAGCACCTCAAAAAATAATGTATATCACAGCAGATCACATTCGTGGTAATGGTGTTGTAAAAGATACCAACATGGTATTTGCTACTCCAGGTTCTGTAGTTTTTGGTGTGGAGCCATTTAAATCAGAATTGGTAAGAATTATAAATGATAAATACGATATCGCGCAACGATATGGTTATAAATTAGTAAAAGTTGATGGGCCAAATAAAATTGCAACTTATGAGAGAGCTGATTTACCAGAAGGTTCTAATCATGTTGTAAATGACCCTAATAATAAAATCAACGAAACTCAAAACGGAGATCGTTATGAGATTAAGTATGATATGATGCACTTAGCGCCACCTCAATCTGCTCCACGTTGGTTTATGAAAACGAAGTTAGCAAATCAAGATGGACCAAATGTAGGCTGGATGGCAGTTGATAAATTTTCAATGCAATCAACAAAATATTCAAATGTTTTTGGTTTGGGTGATGTTACAGATTTACCAACAGCAAAAACTGGAGCTGGTATTCGAAAACAAGCTCCTGTTGTTGTTACAAATATTTTAAACTTTATTGATGGTAAAGAAATTTCTGACATGAAATATTCTGGATATGCATCTTGTCCGTTAGTAACTTCTAAACACACAATGCTTTTAGCAGAGTTTGGATACGACGGAGTTAGAATGACAGATCCAATGCTCCCAAAATGGTTAACAGCCAAAGAACGTTGGTTAATGTGGATTATGAAACGTTACATACTTGGTAACCTTTATTGGTTATTGATGAGACGCGGAATTAGATTCTAGAGTTAGAAATAAAAAATTATATAAAACCATTGGAGTTCGCTTCAATGGTTTTTTTTATAGATGAAAAAACGAGAAAATAAAATAATCTATCTAATAAAAGTGAAATCCCTATTTTTTCCTTTTATTTGTAGTACTTAAAAAAAATTGTAAATATTATTTATTCATGAACTTAACTGTTGTAGGAACTGGTTATGTTGGCTTGGTTAGTGGAACTTGTTTTTCTGAAATGGGAAACAAAGTAACCTGTATTGATGTTGATACATCAAAAATAGCAAAACTAGAAGAAGGGATTATTCCAATTTATGAACCAGGTTTAGAAGCCATGGTTTTGAAAAATCACAAACAAGGAAACTTAAATTTTAGCACAAATCTTTCTGATGGCTTATCAAAATGCGATGTCGTTTTCATCGCAGTAGGTACACCAATGGGCGAAGATGGATCTGCAGATTTGCAATATGTTACTGCTGTTGCAAAACAGATTGGACAAGAAATGCAACAAAAATTAATTGTTGTTGATAAATCTACGGTTCCAGTTGGTACTGCTGATAAAGTGAAAGCTGCGATTGCCGAAGAACTCAAAAAAAGAAATGTGGATATTGAATTCCATGTGGTTTCTAATCCAGAATTTYTAAAAGAAGGCGCTGCAATTCAAGATTTTATGAAACCGGATAGAGTAGTGGTTGGTGCTGATAATGATTTYGCGGTTGAGCAAATGCGTGCCTTATATTCGCCTTTTGTTCACAATCACGACCGTCTTATTTTTATGGATGTTCGGTCTGCAGAAATGACAAAATATGTGGCGAATGCAATGCTTGCAACTAAAATTTCTTTTATGAATGAGATT